>DORE01000110.1 GCA_003514305.1 Gammaproteobacteria bacterium
TTCGTTCCGCATCCTATCCAGGACAGGACTGATGATGAAATGAAAGAATTGGCCAGAAATGCGATAGAGCAAGTTTTGCAACTTGTGGTCGAAGATAAGTAACCGGAGAAAAAAATGACGAAAGAAGCAGTAATCGTAGCAACCGCAAGAACTCCTATCGGCAGGGCCTACAGGGGGGCTTTCAATGATACCGATGCCCCAACGCTCGGCGGCCACGTGATCGCTGAGGCAGTCAGCCGGGCAGGAATAGAGTCCGGCGAGGTTGATGACGTTATCATGGGTTGCGCCATGCAGCAGGGCACTTCAGGCTACAACATCGGCAGAATGGCGGCAGTCGCGGCAGGACTGCCGAGCTCTGTCTCAGGCATGAGCATCGATCGCCAATGTGCATCCGGCATGATGGCAATTTGTACCGCCGCCAAGCAGGTAGTCAACGACAATATGCCCATTGTGATCGGAGCTGGACTGGAATCCATCAGCCTTGTGCAAAACGAACACCGCAATGGATTTCGTGCGCAAAGCCCCTGCGTCACCGGAAAGTCTGAGCACGCTTATATGTCGATGCTGGAAACTGCCGAGGTTGTAGCGAAGCGGTACAACATCAGCCGTGAGCAACAAGACGATTACGCTCTGCAAAGTCAGCAGCGGACCGCGGCAGCCCAGCAGGCTGGGGCCTTCGACGCAGAACTGGCACCATTTCCATCAAAAATGGTCTTCATTGACAAAGAAACGAAAGAGCAGAGTGTGCACAACGTACATCTCGAAAAAGACGAGGGCAACCGCCCGACTACGACCCTTGAGGGGCTGAACGGACTGAAGCCGGTTTTTGAAGGAGGGGTAATTACCGCAGGGAATGCTAGCCAGTTGTCAGATGGTGCCTCTGCATCCGTAGTTATGGACAGCAAACTCGCAGAAACGAAGGGACTAAGCCCATTGGGCGCCTATCGAGGCATGGCGGTTGCGGGCGTTGAACCTGATGAAATGGGCATTGGCCCGGTTAAAGCCGTGCCGAAGCTGCTAAAGCGCTTCAATCTGTCCATGGATGACATCGGCCTGTGGGAACTTAATGAAGCATTTGCAGTGCAGGTGATCTACTGCCGCGATGAACTGGGCATACCCAATGAGCAGCTCAACGTAAATGGTGGTGCAATTTCAATTGGACACCCGTACGGAATGAGCGGAGCGAGGATGGTCGGTCATGCACTTATCGAAGGAAAGCGCCGGGGCGCAAAGTACGTCGTCTGCACCATGTGCGTTGGCGGCGGCATGGGCGCCGCCGGACTTTTCGAAGTTTACTAAACCGCCACGCTGTGGGTGCTCCCTTGCACCCATAGCAGCTTGACATCTAGAGTCTGTCGTCTGACTCAGCAGTTGAACGCGCTGACTTTATACCCGACTGCAAACGGAGCTATTGCTAATACTCACCAGTCGGGGCAACGCTGTGTTCGCTTAATATCCGGGAGACCACCAACAATTCCGCAATGCACTGGAATTTATAGAGCCAGACGTCGCTCGCGGGCTGCCTGACGGGGAACACGCGCGAGGCGATTTTCGTAGCAGAAACCGATGAAAAGAACCCTACCAGACGATCGTTGAAAGACGGTTATCTCCCTCTAGCGCTTACTATTTAGCGCCAAAGGAATGGGTTTGTCGGCCTGAGGCTAGTCGTGTTTCTCGAGAATTAGCTGCACTGAACGCCCCGTTAAAGAACTGGATGAAAAGCCTGCTTTTTTGCTCGACGCCACTCCCCAGATTTAATTCAATGTTGTTTTTTGTGCTCTATTCAGAGATAGTCAAAAGCTCAAACTTAGGATTTTTTGAATTCATCCTTCTAAGGATGATTAACCACTGAAAAGGACACCAAGGTCATGCGAGTCTTACCTATTTTCCCAGGCGTTTTTCCTGCTCTCACAACCATTCTGGTCGTTACAGCACAGCTGGGTTTTGCCGCCGACTTCCCCCGCGTCAAACCAGAGCTTGCCGGAATGTCGACGGAGCGGCTCGAACGACTGGATACCGTCCTGAAATGGTATGTCGAAAATGAAAAGGTTGCCGGTCAGGTGGCAATAGTTTTACGGCAAGGCCGGGTCGTCTTTTCAGCAGCGAATGGCTGGCAAGATAAAGAGGCGGGGATACCCATGCGTGAGAATTCCATATTCCGAGTCGCCTCACAGACAAAAGCATTGGTTAGCACCGGCATCATGATACTTCATGAACGCGGTCAGCTTGATATCAGTCATCCTCTGAGTCGATACATCCCTGAATGGGAGAACATGGAAGTTGCTGTCAGCGAGTCGGACAACAGTTATCGTCTCGAAGAAGCCAGAAGGCCAATTACCATTCGCCAACTGCTTACCCATACTGGCGGGGTCAGTTATGGCAGCGGACCTGCACAAGAGCAGTGGCACCAAGCGGGCTTCCAGGGCTGGTACTTCGCTGATAAAAATGAACCCATATTGGAGTCCATCAAACGGATGGCTGCCCTACCTCTGGACCAGCATCCCGGGGAGGAATACATCTACGGTTACAACACAGATATTCTTGGAGCCGTGATAGAAGTCGCTAGTGGCAAAGATCTGAGCACTTTCCTTACCGAAGAGCTATTTGAACCCCTACAAATGATCGATACCCATTTCTTTCTGCCAGAAGATAAAGCAGCGCGCCTCTCCGTCGTCTATGAACCGTCATCCGGCGGGGGGATACGTGCGATCACCAGCACTAACGGCATGCGGAGTCAGGGCCTGTATGTTCAGGGTAGCGGCCCCAACACCTCATTCTCCGGCGGTGCCGGCCTACTTTCCTCGGCAATGGACTATGCCAGATTCCTGCAAATGACTCTAAACGGTGGCGAATTGGACGGGCAGCGCATCCTGTCGCGCAAGACAATCGAGCTTATGACAACCGATCATCTTGGTGGCATCCCATTCCGGGATGGACAGGGATTCGGTCTTGGTTTTTATGTGGTCACTGATCTGGGCGAAAGAGGCATACTCGGCTCCGAGGGAGAGTATGGTTGGGGGGGCGCGTATCATACAACTTACTGGGTTGACCCGGCTGAAGAGTTGGTTGTGGTTTATCTGACTCAACTGATCCCGGCACAGGGAATAGACGATTACAGCAAACTCAGAAGCGGAGTTTATCAGGCAATCGTCGATTAACGACTCGATCTAACTGACAACAAGGACAGAACAATGAAAGGGCTGCTATCAGCTTTACTGTTTACGCTGTGCATCCAGGTGGCTCACGCACAACTGGCAACTCCGAATGGCTCTGGTATCGCCTACGGGCACATACATCTCAATGTTTCGAACATTGAGCAGCACATAGACATTTGGACAGAACATTTCGGTGGCGAGGAAATCAGTATCGGACATCTGCAAGCAATAAGATTTCCGAATCTGATTGTGATGTTCACCGAACAGACACCCACGATGGGCTCACAAGATACGGTGATGGATCATTTCGGCTTCAAAGTGCGCAACATTCAGCGGTTTATTGATAAGTGGGAATCTGAAGGCTTTGAAATGGGTCGAGTATTCATCGGCGCCGAAGGTCAAACTAACGCTTATGTAACACTACCGGATGGCGTCTATGTTGAACTTCAAGAGGACCAGGGCCTCCACGAGGAATTTACCGGCTATCACATTCACTACTTTACGCAGGATTCCGAAAGCTTGCTGGATTGGTACGTAGAGATTTTTGATTTGGAAATTCGCCCGAGGGGCACAATCGTCACGACAACGAACGTGCCAGGGACCAATCTGAGTTTTGGCAATTCCAATGAACAACGAGAGCCCACCCTCGGTGCCGCCATTGATCACATTGGCTTTGAAATTGAGAATCTCCAGGATTTCTGCCGAAAGCTTGAGGCCAAGGGCGTTCAATTCGAAGTGTCATACCGTAGGAATGAAGCGCTTGGACTGGCGACCGCGATTTTTACCGATCCCGGCGGTGTGAGAGTTGAATTGACAGAAGGGCTCGACGCTCACTGATCTAAAGCCCAGCTTTTCGATCTTACATTCTCTTTTAGGTTTTTCTGGAAGCAAGGCAAAATCTCGCCAACCGTCTATACCTTACTTAATTGATATCGGCGGCATGCTGCTTCAGCATTTCCAGAGGCACAACTTCAAGTGCGCGCTTATGCGTCCTCATTAAATGCACGATTGGCGCTCTCCCGTTTTTGCAAGCCTCAAGCCAGCGGGAAGCGCACAGGCACCAGTTGTCTCCGGGGGACAGACCGGGAAAGCCAAATTGTGGGGCCGGCGTCATCAGATCATTACCCCGCGAGCGGGAGAATTCAAGGAACTCCTGCGTCACTTCGACGCAGACCGTATGGGAACCGTGATCCCCAGCGCCGGTATTACAGCACCCATCACGATAATAGCCCGTGACCGGATCCATCCCGCAAGGGATCAGCGGCTCGTCGAAAACATTCAAAGATTCGTTCATGATAACTCCATCAGATAAAGTTGGTTACACTAGCTTGTAGGTATGGACCACAGACCCTTTTGACTCCGACTAACTGCGGTTAAGTTTTAGCTATTTTGTTTCCATCGGGGGACAGTAGTGCGCAAATTTATCCAGTAACCCTGCAGGTGAATCGGACCAGACAATCATAGCCTTGTGCTGCGCCCTGATAAATTGCTGATCAACCGCATATGTCAGAAATTCTGACAATTTATCGTAGTACCCGCCAATATTGAGGATGCCACAGGGCTTGCTATGGATCTTCAGCTGTGACCAAGTCAGTATTTCGAACAACTCCTCAACCGTTCCAAAACCTCCGGGCAGCGCAATAAAGGCGTCTGACAGATCTGCCATAATTGCTTTGCGTTCGTGCATAGTGCTCACCTCAATCATTTCTGTTAAATCACGATGTGGCACTTCGCGGCGAAACAGCCCAGAGGGCATCACTCCAGTCACTTTTCCGCCACCAGTTAAAATGGTGTTCGCAATCTCTCCCATCAATCCAATGCTAGCGCCGCCGTAAACAAGATCGATTCCCCTTCGAAGAAACTCTTCGCCAAGCTCGCGCGCACCCTTCGAATAAAAGTCCCCTAATCCGGACCCCGAACCGCAGTAAACACAGACTTTTTTTATCACTCTCTTTAATCCTTCCCCGTAGCTTTTACACTCCAAGACTATCTGCGAAACAGTATCAACCAGCGACTGAGGTTCAGAACATTGACCAAAGCAGCTGAAAAATAAGTCAACGCCGCTGCTTTCAATATCCGTCTGACAGCCGGAATATCCGCGTGCTTAATGTATTCCCCTTCAATCAGGATTGGCAACGCTTTACTAAAACTGGCGTCCCATTCCTCTGGCAAAATGATCAGATGGGCCATGGCGCCTCCCAGCTGCAAAAGCAATGACAGGGCTATCATGATCGCCAATGCCCCAGGGGCGCGCAAGAATATTCCAGCAATTGGAATGAGCCACATTATCAGAATACCGCAGCGATTCAGGGCCGAGGCCACTGGCAGATATTTGCTCCGCAGCTGAAATATTCGCTCCTTTCGAAAAAATTGAATCGCATGACCCACCTCATGAGCCGCAACCGCCACCGCAGTCAGAGATTTTCCCCGGTAATTTTGCGGGCTCAATCTGACAGCTTGTCCCCTGGGATCAAAGTGGTCCCCCAATGGGGGACATTCTTCCACAGCAATGCCATCAAGTTGAAAGCGATCAATCAAATGTTGCGCCAACTCAGCACCAGTACCCCGGATATCGCAGTCGTCTTTGCTATAAAAATGCATGACGCGACGCACCCAAAAAGAAGGAAGATAGATTAACAGCACGGCAAAGACAGCGAAACTGGCAAGTAACATCGAACGACCTATTGAGCACTAAAATTAGCAAAGCCCGCCGGATAATACTGCTCACGGCGATGATCAGTGCAAACCACACAAACTTTTAGCGCGAGCTGTTTAACTTCACAGGGATGACGAAGTATCCGAAGACGCCGTACCTGACTTTCTGTACTGACTGACATTTACAGTGGAATAGTCCTCAACCAGGGGCATAACGCACTTTGTTCTTGTGGTAGATATGTTGTTCCTAAGCGTCAAGGACGATAGCAGTAAACTTCCCCAATGCACCATTAGACTCGCAGTGGATCATAATTCTAAGACTTAAACTTGTGTCGTTCTAATGGTCAGGGAATCAAAAGTCATTGAGAGTTGCGTAGCGATCGCGATGGAAGCTAGCATCCCCCAAGAATTGCTGCGCCACTCTCGCCCGCTTAAGAAAAAAGCCGATATCGAATTCATCAGTCATACCAATACCGCCATGCATTTGAATGCCTTCGTTGCTTACTCTTTCAAAGACTTCACTCAATTTCGCTTTAGCTAGGCTGGCCATGTTAGCGCGATGCTTCGCGGTTGCCGAAGGATCGTCCAAACATTGCAAGGCGCCTAGCACAGCTGATTTACAGAGCTCGATCTCACTGTACATTTCGGCCGCCCGATGCTGCAACGCCTGAAAAGCGCCGATCTGCACACCAAACTGCTCTCGCTGTTTCAGATATCCAACGATGCGCTGAAAGACCTCCTGTAAACTGCCGAGCATCTCCGAGGCAACTCCTATTCGGGCAATATCTAGTGCCGCATCCAAAGGCTTAAAACCTGAACCTTCTCTGCCTAACATGGCTTCCTCAGGAACCCTAACTTGCTTCAGCACTAAATTAGCAGCATTGCGGCCGTCTACCATGATAG
>DORE01000148.1:0-409 GCA_003514305.1 Gammaproteobacteria bacterium
GGTCAGTGAATATTGTACTGCGACACGAGTCTGGACGACCTGTAAATCTTTTGAGGCGGCACCCGCTTCATTCTCTGCTTTACGCAAGCGCACGTCGATTTGCTCGACGCTGTCGATGAATGGTTTTTTAATATGAAAACCTTCTTTTAAGGCCTCTGGCTGTACAGCGCCGAGTGTGCGGACCACCCCTACTTGGCCGCTGTCGACGATGACAAAGCTACTGAATAAGAGCATGACGATGAAAAGTGCGCCAACGATTATGCCAATTTTTTTTGCTTGCAAGACGTTTTCCTTAAGTTGTTTAAGTCACCTTAGCATGTTCTGTGTTGTTTTTTTAACTTCCCCTGAACGCCGGTCCGTTGCTCGATATCAGCCGCAGGCCACGGCGGGTTGCGGTAATTTTGCTGTA
>DORE01000148.1:587-4804 GCA_003514305.1 Gammaproteobacteria bacterium
CTAATTTTTTTGCTTGAGAGACGTTTTCCTTAAGTTTTTCAAGTCACCTTAGCATGTTCTGTTTTGTTTTTTTATTTCTATTGAACGCCGGTCCGTTGCTCGATATCAGCCGCAGGCCACGGCGGGTTGCGGTAATTTCGCTGTAGCTCTTCACGAAGCTGGAGTTTTCTATAACAATGGCATGCGGCAACGGGAGCCTAATAATGATTGAATTTCACGATCCTACTGGGGTGGCAGCGCAGGCTGCTGATCCTTACGAGCTCAAATTTGACATTGCGGGAGGCGTCGAAAGAAAGCCGATAATTGGTTTACTTGCGAATGGCTTCGCGGATTCTGAGCGTTTTCTAAGTTTTATTGGGGATGCGATAAAGGCTCGCTATCCTTCGGTAATCCTTAAAGGTTGGAATAAAGGCAATGCCTCGATTCCCGCATCCGAATCGATGCTGCAAGACGTGCGAGATACCTGTCACGCCGTGGTGGCGGCCTATGGCCACTGAGGCAGTTGTACGTCCGGCACCGTGCGTGACGGCATCAATCTGGCTCGATTGGGTATACCCGCTGTCGCACTCGTCACCGAGGACTTTTGGCCCCAAGGGGATTTTGTCGCGAAGTCACTGGGTATGCCGGATATCCCGCGGGTGCAGTTGCCGCATCCGCTCGCGGGCACGGGCGCAGAGAATCTGCGGGTGGTTGCCGAGCAAATCGTCCCGACATTGATTCGGAGCTGGTTACGTGACTGACCGTTTACAGGCCGAAGATGAGTCTCAAGCGCTGGAGCTGCTGCACAGTAAGGGCTTAACGGATGGTCTGCCGGTGGTCATTCCAACGCCGGACAGAGTCGCGCGACTGCTTTTAGCCACCGGGCTCGACGCCGATGTACTGCTGGGTGAAATGGGGCCGGGCAATGGCGCTGCAACGGTCGAAAAAGTCGCGGTAGCAGCGTGCATGGCCGGATGTTTACCGGATCATATGCCTGTGGTGTTGGCTGCCGTGCAGGCGGTGCTGCAACCGGAGTTTGACCTCACTGAGATGCAGTCCACCACCCACTGTACGGCGCCACTGGTTATCGTTAACGGTCCGGCGCGGCATAATTGTGGGCCCATTGCTTCTGGCTTTGGCGCCTTGGGGCCGGGTCATCGCGCGAATGCCAGTATTGGTCGCGCGCTGCGTCTGTGTATGTTGAATATTGGTGGTGCGCGTCCCGGTGAATCCGATATGGCGCTGTTGGGGCATCCAGGGAAATTTACCTATTGCTTGGCGGAAGATGAAGAAAACTCACCCTTGCCGCCAATGCATCAGGATCTTGGGTATAAGCCAGATGACAGTGTTGTCACGGTCATTGGTGCGGAAGCACCGCATTCAGTGATCTATAGCGGCGATGCGGACGATCCCGATGATGCTTTCAAGTTGTTGCAGGTATTGGGTATAGGGCTGGCGAATATGGCCACAAATAACGCTGTGCTCACGGGCGGTGGCGCGGTGGTGGTACTTAATCCTGAACACGCAAAGATTTTGGCGCGAGCCGACATGTCGCGCGGTGACATTCAGCTGGGACTGTGGCAGAACACTCATTACTCGAAAGAGCGGCTCGCCTACTTCGCGCATGGATTTGCGGAGCGGTTCCATGGCGAAGAATATCGGTGTTTTGATCGACCTGAAGACATTCTGGTGCTAATGGCGGGCGGCAGCGGTTTGTATTCCATGGTCATGCCCAGTTGGTGTGCCGGTGCAAATCGCAATCGTTATGTCAGCCAAGTTATTACGACGGATCAGTTTTGCGAGGTGCCCACTGTCTAGGTGCACGAATCAGCCTGCCCAAACGCACTTTAATACCGGTAGAAAAAAACGGTTGGTGGCTTCGTGGCGTTCTGCGAATGATAATTTGCGAAACGAAGTAATCCACGCAGGGCGAAAGAGAAGAGTCGTTTTGTAAGGGCGATGTGGGTTCCAACTATGGTGTGGCCATTTTGTTCGAGTGATAGCATGGTGTGTATTCTCAGATGCGTTTTTGCCATTGTCGTTTTGCTTATGCTCGGAGGCTGTGGCGGAGGTTCCGGAGGATCAGGAAATTCCTCGGCTCCGGCTTCTCAGATGAATGTGAGTCTTTCAATTACTGTTGCTGAAACGTATGTAAGTGATTCGGTCGAACTATCATGGAGTAGTTCTACGGGGGGGTCATGCACGGCTTCGGGTGACTGGTCGGGAAGCAGGGCGAGTAGCGGAACAGAGTCTGTTCCAACGGACATTTCTGGGGACTTTTCGTTCACCATATCTTGCAGCAATGCAAATGCAACCGTATCGAAGACGGTGGACTTAAAACTTGTCGACGAATTGATTATCGACTACGAAAACCAGGCTGTTTCTATCAGCGAAGACGAGATTGCAGAGATTGAAATTGATCTTGCGACAACCAGCAGAGCGCCATTGTCCACGATTGTTTATAGGCTCACGACTAATCCACAGAATGGTTCTGTAGTCGTCACCGACAATCTTGCAACTTATACGCCCGACAGCGATTTCTTTGGTTCCGACGTTTTTCAGATTACCGCGACTGCAGAAAATCAAAGGGCTACGTCTATTGTTTCTATAACCGTGAGCGGTGTTAATGATCCACCGCAAATATCGATAGAGAACCCAGAGGGTTACGTTTCAGACAATCTGCCGATTTTTGTTTCGCAGGGGCTTGTAAAGATTCCCTATTCAGTTTCGGATTCCGATAACGACATCTCTGATCTGACCTTCACAGCTTTTTTGAATGGCCAACAAGTCCCGATGGTGTTAACTACCGAGTCGATTGAATTAAATTTGGGACAGGATTTCTTTTCGGGAAGGCAGCCTATTCAGATAATGGTTACTGATGGTGGAGAGGAAGCGTCATCACAACGAGTTATCTGGCTTGCTGAGACGCTTTCGGAACCAAGCGATGGCCCAAGAGTCAATGTCTTGCTGGGCAACCCAGCGGACTTTGGTCGCGGTTTTAATTACGTTTTGATTCTTCATGACCTTGCGCCTGGAAGCGTTCGAGATGCTGCTTATGGAGGACTGACTTACTACTTCGAAGAGTTCTTGTCTGACGATGACTCGCGCAGGCAACGCTTAATTGATTCGTTATTTAACGTGTACGTAGTCGATTTTCCATTCGGGGTAGATTCGGGAGTGATCGTCGCAACTGGATGCTACGAAGATTCGCCGGAGACCTATTGCGTAGAGGACGCAGCCGATTCAGTTTCTGAATTCCTGGCGGCCAACGTCATTCTCGAAGATGTCGAGGTGAACACCGTATCAATCATCACCGGACTAGAAGGGCGCGGCGTGAACTTCGGTGATGTCAACATCCAGCCGCTGTTGGGGGAATCCAACGGTAGCTTTGGCGGGCCAAACAGAATGCTGAAAACGCTGAAGCACGAGTTTGGGCATGCATTTCAATATTTGGGTGATCATTACACTAGCGATTTCTTACTAGAAGATGCCTCAGGGAAGAAGTTGATAGACATGTCCGATGGCATAGAGAGGATGGACGCCTATAACGCGGATATCACAGCGCAAGAGGATCCGTATAGCGTTAAGTGGAAACATCTCTACGATGATATTGAGTCAATTCCCGGCAAAGATACTACGGACGACAAAAGTAATTCAGCGGTTGGCTATTGGGCTGGTTGCTATTTTCATGACAAATATTGTTTCCGTTCCAGCTACAACTCGATAATGAACGGCGACTACAGTTCATATAACGAGTTACTCAATTTCGATAATAATCGGACCGGCTATAGCCATACTAGTTTTGATGTCGTTGGAGCAGAAGCTTTCGCACTTTCCATTCTTCAAAAGCAGGGGTTAAATTCGATCTATGCGGAGCTGGACGACAACGGAGATCTATTTGTCGGACACAGAATAAATTTGCCTTCTAGTCTTTTCGCGATTGACTGGTACCTCGATGGTATTTTGATCGAAGAGTGGGAGAGTAGTATTGCCAAAAAATTGAGCGGGGCAGAGCTTGAAGATGAGAACGGCTCCCTATACGTCGAGCGCGTAAAAGTCCCAAAAGGAGCTCCGGGCAGTTTTACAAGTGTTGCCTACAGAGTGCGCGAACTTGGAAGCAATCCGTTAATAAAAGCTACTGACGCTATAGATATCTACGGCGACGTCTACCTTGGGGTTTTTTCTACGCGAGTTGGTGTTTTTTCGTGCGCTGAAAATGAAGGCTATTGGACGGAAAC
>DORE01000247.1:0-3014 GCA_003514305.1 Gammaproteobacteria bacterium
CAGAATCCTGGCGCTGACAGGACGACTTGAGCTGCTGTGGATCCTGATCGCGGCCTTATTGAGCTGGAGCTTGCAGGCGCGTGCTCAGTAAGCACCACGATCCATTGGCAGCAACAACACGCCGAACGTGCGCAGGATGATGGCCAGGTCAAGCAAGAATGAACGTCCGCGGGCGTAAGCCAGATCAAGCCTGACACGCTTGTCATAGCTGAGATTATTTCTGCCGCTCACTTGCCAGAGGCCAGTCAAACCAGGCCGGACCGCTAGGACTTCATCCATGTAGTTGCCATAGCGAAAGATCTCTTCGTTCACGATCGGCCGTGGTCCGACCACACTCATCTGACCACGGAGAACATTCAGGAATTGAGGCAGCTCATCAAGGCTTGAGCGACGGAGAAACCTGCCGATTGGCGTGATGCGTGGATCGTTACGCAGTTTGAAATCTCGTTCAAATTCAGCGCGCAACTCTGGTGAACGCTGCAACACCTGGGCCAGAACGGCATCGGCATCAGGCCGCATCGTGCGGAATTTGATGCACCCAAAGCGTTGATAGCCGCGCCCGACCCGTTTCTGCACATAAAACACTGGGCCCGGTGAGCTGAGCTTCACCAACACAGCCAGCAGCAGAAATAGCGGAAAGCCCAGTCCAAGCACTGCCCCTGAAAACGCAAAGTCACCAGAGCGCTTGAGCGATCGACCAAGCTTGCTCTGAGCACCAACAATGGCGCTAGCAGGAAGCTCCGAAGGCGGAGCTGTCATCAACTTCAGGTGACGACGTGATGCGCGAAGGCGCAGTGCCGATGCGGATGCTGAGAGGAGGGTCTGACGAGGAGTATCAACCACGGAATGTCCCTCTCGTCTCAGACCAATCAACCTGAAGGCCAAGCATTCGTCAGCTGCAAAGGGCCAGTAACCGCAACGGCATAGAAGCACATCGCGGCCCAACCGGTGTCATCCAGATGCGTCTCAAAGCGCAGAAGATTGATCAAGAAGTCTCTCAGGCGATTGCCGTCTCACGCCCCACTCCCGAAGCTTGAGGTATGGCAACCACCAGCACTGCTCTCAACGGCCTCCTAGAGGAAGCTCTCCAGGAAGCCTCAATTGGAGAAACCGATCACTTCCACTGGCATGCCACAGCCGTGGGAATCGCCGCACTGTGGAGAGAGGAAAAGCCCCCGAACACCCCTCCCTTCGATCAAGCAGTCAGCGAAGGCTTAGAGGTCGGCCTGGATTTGAGTAGAGAGGAGAGGGAGTTCCACCAGGTCAAGGAAGGATTGGTGCTGCTATTCCACTCATAAGAGAACGAAATCGAGCACCTGAAGAGGCAACAGCACTAAGGAGAGCAATACTTACAAAATCAATCCACCATCACGAAAACATCTCATTCCACCCTGCATTAGAAGCGCAAATCAGGGGCTAACTGCTAAAGTATTTTAATCAAGCAATTTAACGATGAAGATTTATCTGCCGGTCTTTTCTTATTCAGCCTCATGCAAAACATTTGACCTAAATACAGAGCACAACCCCGGAATCGGAGGCACACAGCACGTCACAGTCCTGCTTGCCTCAAGGCTGGCAAGAGCGAAGCCACAATGGAACATCTATTTAGTCAACTATTCTCCAATCAACATTTTAAATGCAAGTCAAAATTTAAAACAAGTCAGCTTCGCGAGCTTAGAGCATTTTTGTCAGTTCCTAAGCAGCCCAGCAGAAACCGGCTCTCGCGCAATAATAACCGCATTACTCCTGGAAACATGCAAGCTTGCAGAGCTGAAACTCATATCCAATAGAGTATTTTGCTGGCTACATCACCCCTTTCATTTCAAGCACAAGCTTCGAAAAGCAGACTTCTTGGCATATATCAACCAAGGATCTTATCAGCACTCATCCAATTGCAGATTTTACCCAAGATGCATAGTCATACAAAACATTTTTTCGCCAGCAAACAAAGCTAACATAGAGAGTTCAATAGAAACAAGACAAGACTTCTCTCTTCGACTCGTCCACCTGGGCGCACTAGTTCCAGACAAAGGACTACTTCACATTGCCAAACAATGGAAAAGAATAAAAAAATTATATCCAAACGCCCAGCTAAATATAATCGGCTCAGCATTGACCTATAACTCTTGGAATGATGTTCATCAGCTAGTACCCGCAAACCCTAGTTACGCGAACCAAATTTTAAAGTACATTCCAGAGTCCGATATTGCCGAAGGCCGCTGCAAGTTTCATGGCAACCTTGGCCTTGAGAAGGATAAGATCATCGAATCATCACATCTTGCTCTCCAAAACCCAACCGGCATTCGCGAATCATTTGGTGCAGCGACTTTTGAATGCATGGCGCTTGGCACACCAGTCATCGCATCTGGAGATTATGGAATGCATGAAGCGATGCAATATTTTCCTGAATTAACAATCCAAAGAACCAGCCAACTGGCAGGAATAATTCGAGAAGCCTGCTCAGACACCAATCGGTACAAAGAACTACAATGCAGATCATTAGCAGTTGCAAAATTATTTTCTCTGAATTCAGAAGCAGCTACGTGGAAATGGATCAGAGTTCTTCAAACAGAAAAACGCGAAATAACTGCGGACAGCATTATTTACCCTGGCTTCAACAGCAGTACTCTCAAGGCCATAACAAAACTGCATTACAGAAGAGTCAACGGCGTCCTAAGAACAAGCATCAAAAGTGCAACTAAATATTGTCTGCGAAAAACAAGATAAATACCAGGATTTCTATCCACACATTTCACAGGACCTCCTGCCCCCCGGCAGCAATCGATTTCACGAGGTTTCAGACCCGAAACGATTTCGGGTCGTGCCCTAACAGAAAGCCCCCTGAAGTTCCCACTCCTCCGAGGTCCCTTCCTCTATGGATACTCGACCCATCAACTTTCTTACTGAGCTGTCGGAATCAGCAGTAGGAGAACCGACAGGAATGGTTCCGTTGTCCTCAGGGTTCTGCCGTCAGGTCCCATAAAGAAAGAGGCATTTCTGCCCCCTCCTACCCA
>DORE01000247.1:3117-3279 GCA_003514305.1 Gammaproteobacteria bacterium
AGGTTTCGGACTCGAAGCGATTTCAAGTCGTGCCCCCAAACAGAAAGACCTCTGAGGTTCACACTTCTATGAGTGCCCGCTCTTTCATTCATCACGCGACTCATTCACCTTTCTCCTGCCCTTTAGAGCGACGGCGGTGAATGACTTGCTGCGCCATGAACT
>DORE01000106.1 GCA_003514305.1 Gammaproteobacteria bacterium
AGGAAAATCAGAATGCTAGCTCAATCGAGATTGACGGGTTTTGTGGTTGTTTTACTAGCTATGGTTGCGTGTGGAGACAGCCGAGAAGTTGGTAGTCCGGCTGATGCGTTGCTTGCCGATGCCGATGCGATCTCGCGTGGGAGATTGCTGTTTGTTGGAACCTGTGCTGGGTATTGCCATAAACTGACGCCCGAGCGTGTCGATGCCGTTTATTTGTTCGATTGTGAATGGAAACACGGCAGTACAGATCAACAAATCTTTAATACGATTTCCAATGGCGTGCCCAATACAAGGATGGTAGGGTTCGGAACAAATTTTCCTGAAGGCGAAAGTGACCTATGGAAGATTATTGCCTTCCTTAAATCTAACAGAGGATCCTGCGCCTAATCAGATCCCAAATTTCTCAATCTAATGCTTGTATGTAAACCAAACTCAAACAAAAAAATACCGAGAGAGGGTAGGTATATGCGACTAGTCAATTTCGCTTTGCTGTTTTTATTCGTTTCTTGTGGGCCGGCTAATGAAAGCCCGGGCACGGCAAATGTGCCGAGTGAAACAACAGAAGTAAGTTCTGCTGGTATGGAACCTGACGAGGTTGGAGAAACGCTCGTCATATCCACCACTCATTGGACTAATGATCGTGAGATCGGGTATGGATCTGGCCCAGTGTCAGAAGAGATGCTGTTAGAACCACAGTCATCCAGGTCAGATGTGTGGCTTCAATATGGCGGCGATTATTCAAATAACAGGCACAGCCCAATAACTGCGCTTTCGCCAAATAATGTTGACGACTTGGAGTTTGCGTGGGGTTTCCCTTCAGGAACGACGGGGCAATTCGCCGTTTCTCCAGTTGTTTACGATGGCATCATGTACGTCACGACATCTTACAATCGGTTGATCGCGCTAGACGCCACGTCGGGAGAGATGTTCTGGAGATACGACCATCAACTACCAGCTGACTTGCGGCTCTGCTGCGGGCCAGCGAATCGAGGTCCATCGATCCATGAGGATAAAATTCTTATGGCGACTCTGGATGCCAGAATACTGGCATTCGACCGATTGTCGGGAAAGTTGTTGTGGGATACTGAAATCGTTGAATATTTCAAAGGGTTCAGTGCTACTTCAGCCCCGTTAATCGTGAAAAACTTGGCAATTATTGGTGTAGGTGGCGGAGAGTTCGGTGTAAGGGGATTCTTTGACGCGTACGACGTGAATACCGGGGATCTAGTCTGGAGACATTATACGGTACCTGCGGAAGGCGAACCCGGTTACGAAACCTGGTCTGGCAATTCCTACGAGACTGGGGGTGCACCAGCGTGGACAATCGGAACATATGACCCAGAGCTTGATTTAGTTTACTGGACTACAGGAAACCCGGCGCCTGACTGGAATGGGGACGCAAGACTTGGTGATAACCTTTTTTCAGACAGTGTACTTGCTATCAGGCCAGACACTGGCGAGCGTGAGTGGTACTACCAATTTACCCCCCATGACGTGTGGGATTATGATGGCAACTCTCATTTATTCCAGACAGAAACGCTAGTTGACGGAGAGCCGACGAAGGCAATAGTCCAGGCAAACCGGAATGGATTTTTCTACGCGATTAACAGAGAAAACGGCGAATTCATCAGGGCTACTAGTTACATGGAGCAACTTAACTGGGCTGACGCTATGGAGTCTGACGGTAGACCTGTAATTAATGTTGAAGCGATGCCCAGTGAAGAGCCGACTATGCGAGTCTGTCCTGGGGCTCTGGGAGGTATGAACGGAGCAGTAGCAGGCTCGCTGAATCCTGATCTAGGATTTGCTTTTATTCCCGTAATCGAAAGCTGTCAATTAATGCAAAAGGGAATAAGCATGCATGTCGAGGGGAATCTTTTCACCGGCGGGTTGCCGATATCGGTAGACGGTGCCGCGGACAGTGAGGGAAATGTCCCGGCATACGGCCATATCTCAGCCGTTGACTACCATACGGGCGAAATAGCGTGGAGATATTACGATCCCCAGCCGATGATGGCTGGAACTCTGAGTACAGCGGGCGGTTTGGTTTTCACCGGCAGTCAAACCGGTCATGCGCTTGGTTTGGATGCTTCCACTGGCGAAGTCTTGTGGAAAAGAAGACTTGGCGGTGGCGTGCGAAGTCAGCCGATAGCATATGAACTCAATGGCGAAGCGTATGTGGCCATAGCCTCCGGGAATTTTCAGGGAATCGCTGCCTTTTCCGGAGCTGATGTGTCTATTCCCGAAGGCGGGCAGCTTTATGTATTCAAAGTGTCGTCAGGGACTGGAGAGAGTGCCGACGATTAAGCCACAGGTCACACTGAGTGCACGAATGCATGGAGACGCAAAAATTGGACAGTGATGAAATGGCAGCCCGGGTATTCGGACTGCCATCTCTGTAAGCTCCAAAGTCATAAGAAGTGAAATCTCAAGGTCCTGCAGACATCTCAAGGTCGCCAAGGCCAATCCGAAACCGTATGCCAGGCCGATAAAATCCTACTTATACTCCGGGATGTTTCTCGAGTGACCTTTGCTACACCCTGTAGCTTGTAGGTTGCATGTATCGCACTAAAAAAGCACCTGCTCTGTAAGTTTAAAAAAATAACCGTTGTAATTTGCTGGCACAAATCTTAAAAGTCGGGAAGCACTATTCGGTTTCGTACTATTAAAAACACATACATAATAAAGTGCGCGAACGCATTTGAGGGCGTGGAGATGCAGTAAGGTACACAAATATTTTTCGTTAATCGTCGAACTGGCGTTGAAATTATGGTGGGAGTAAAGATATGGGTGGCATGGATTTGTTATCGCTTCCTGATGCAGTTGAGCTTTTTTATATGGCAATGGAGACACAAGACCGGTTTTTTGAATTTTGGATAAGCGCAACTTTCGCAGTAATAATTGCTTGTCATCTAGGTTCTCGCACTCTTACCAGGGGGTACAGCGCGATAATGGCTATGATGTATACCGCGTTCTCAGTGAATATGACAAGCCGATGGTTACTCGCTCAAGGCGCCGTCACCCGATATCGTGCTGAAATGCTGACTATTTTGGAAGCCGATACCGGGTCACGGTTAGTTGATCTTGCAAGATTCCTTACTTTCGGCACTTTGATTTTTGGGACTATCTGTACGCTTTTCTTTATCTGGTTTACTGTAAAAGGTCGCAAGGTCGGTCGCGCTGCTACATGAAGTATTTTATCTGGCATTTCTTGTGCTTAGCTGCCGCATTGTTCTGGCTTTATGCTGGAATTTTGCACTTCATTGATCCGGGATGGTTCGAGCCAATAGTTCCTCCTATTCCAGGCTCAGCAAGATTTTGGGTATATATCAGTGGCGGCGTAGAATTAGCTTTAGCGGTTGGGTTCGTTCTACCAAGCTCTAAGAAAATCACTGGATTGGGGAGTGCTATTTTTCTGGTTTGCGTTTATCCCGCAAACATCTATATGTGGATTTATGATCTCGAGCTTGGTGACGGCAGTTCACTTACGGCCGAAGGCCACATCATTCGGTTTTTTCTTCAGGTTTTCGGCGTTCTACTGAGTCTTTGGGTATGGAGATTTAGATCATCCGATCGTCCCACCTCTCTCTAGTATTTTTTGATTGATAAGAGGAGTCAGAGTAAATCTCAAGTACTGTATTTTTACTCTGACCCCTCTTTTACAATCGGGTAAGGCTGGCGCTGCAGATAGCTTTTACAAAGACAGTTCTTGCATATTAAACGGCTTGCATCATTCATCAGCGACATAGCGATTAAGCCAGCTATTCATCTCCCATAAGGTGTGCATTACCGATTCGCGCGCACGGTAGCCGTGGGACTCATGGGGCAGCATCACCAGCCTTGTTTTTACACCATGCCCTTTGAGGGCGTTGTAGAACCGGCGACTTTGCAGTGGGAAGGTGCCTGAGTTGTTATCGGCTTCACCGTGAATCATCAGGATTGGCTCTTCCACCTGGGAAGCGTGCATAAAGGGTGACATGCGGAAATATATGTCTGGCGCTTCCCAGAATGTGCGCTCTTCAGCCTGGAAACCAAACGGAGTCAGCGTGCGATTATAGGCGCCGCTGCGCGCCAGCCCGGTAACGAACAGATCGGAGTGGGCCAACAGGTTGGCAGTCATGAATGCTCCATATGAATGGCCGCCGATGGCAATCTTGTTGGGTTCGGCCACGCCCATGTTTATGACCGTCTCAACAGCGGCAGCAGCGCTACTCACCAGCTGTTCCACATAAACATCATTAGGCTCGGTTTCTCCTTCGCCTATGATGGGCATGGTGGGGCCATCGAATACTGCATAACCACTGGCCAGGAAAGGAAGTGGCCCATTCACACTGATAGCGTTGAAACGATGAGGCGAGCCACGCATCTGGCCTGCGGAACTCGCATTCTTGAATTCCCTTGGGTAGGCCCACATCAACATAGGGAACGGCCCATCTTCTTTTGTCTTGCCCGGTGGCAGGTAAAGGGTTGCGGACAACATGACGCCGTCATCTCGTTCGTAGCGCACGACTTCTTTATACACATCCAGCATGTGCGGGTACGGATGCTGAAACGAAGTTAACGCTGTCACCTGATCTGAGTTTAACTGGACTCGGAAATAATTGCCCGGCTCGGTGGGAGACTCTTGCCGGATAAGAAGTGCTTGCTGGTAGTTATCCAGGAATCCCATGAACGCGGCGTAGATTGGCCCTTCTGAGCGCCATAGTCGTTTTCTGTCTTTGCTGTTAAGACTGAGCCGGTCGAGGAAAGGGCGGTCACCTTCTG
>DORE01000151.1 GCA_003514305.1 Gammaproteobacteria bacterium
GCTGTATCTAACTCGCTTCAATTTTTTGGCCGCACACCGCCAGATGATATTGACGCGCTGTAGATTCAAATTCATCGCCTAGTTGACGATCTATTGGGCTATGGAGAATCTTTATTTAGTCGCTTCTAAAACCGGTTGGGAATTTATTACCCTTGGAAATCTGTTTGTCATTCTGGTGCTTGTTGCATGGATATGCCTTGCAGCGAACTGGCTGAGACTGTCGCGTTTACTGTTGTCAGTTTCTGCGTTGCTCCTGCTTTTAGTAAGCGCGTTGCCGGTCGGAGAATGGCTGCTTGCACCGCTTGAGCGTCGATTTTCAACGAATACCGCTCTACCCCCCGCCCCGGAAGGGATAATCATTCTGGACGGTGCCATAGATCCAGTGCTTTCTGAAGCCTGGGGTCAGACTGAGATTGGCGAGGCAGCGGAACAACTTACCACGCTCCTCTATCTAGCGAATTTATTTCCGGACGCACAGTTAGTATTCATTAGCGGGAGTGCCTCAATATCGCAGACTAAATACAAGGAAGCCGATAACGTTCGTTTCCTGTTCGAGCAATTTGCCCTTCAAGACCGGGGGATTTTCGATGAGAACCATTCCCTAAAGACAGAAGAAAACGTTAGCACCAGCAAAACTCTCATCAACCCGAAGCCGAACGAGGAATGGATACTGGTTTCTTCGGCATTTCACATGCCCAGAGCAGTTGGCGTTTTTTGTCAGGCTGACTGGCCAGTTGTTCCCTACCCTGTTGACCACCGATCCCAACGCGGTAAGCTCATGAGGTTGAATTTCGACTTCAGTGCCAATTTGAGAATACTAGAACTTGCTATTCGCGAATGGCTGGGTTTACTGACTTACCGACTTACCGGCCGCAGCGACCGTCTTCTGGCCGGCGACCAAAATCAGTGCGGCATCAACCCGAGTTAATCGGTCGTTGCCAGCATTTTGCAAAGTCACAACTACGCTTAGGACAATGTCGCACAGAGTAAATCAGTAGCATTAGCAAACCGTTAATCTGACATTTAGATTTTGCCAGTAGCGCTATTTGACTGGGCGAATGACGCTCTCAATCCATGCAAGATGAGAAGACACTCTCTCGTAAATGGCGATAGCACCATAGCAGCCTTGGGTCTCCTCCTTATAATTAGTTCCAGAAAGTTGACCCACCGCGACTCCAGCAAGACGAAATCCGGATTCTGTTACAAGCAAAGCGGGCCCACCACTATCGCCGAGAGCCAGTGTACCTTCCGTCGGAAGGCTTTCCGTCGAGACTTCCCTGGGGTCATCAAACACGGTTCGCAGGTAGCGGCCTGAATGACTAATACGATTGGTGCCATGTCTCATCCGACCATCAGCATACTGCCGACCTAGAGTGCCTACGCCAAAATACCCCCATCCCACAATCGTGACAACCTGACTGAGTTCATTTTTTGCCGTATTGAGCGGGACAGGACGTGGGCTCGCGAGAGGCACCTCAAATCTAATCAGCGCCAGGTCAACATCGTCAACAGCACCCTGCTGATAGCGCGGATGCTTAACGACCAAATCGATCTCTCTCGGTTGACCAGCAACCTCTACAGAAAAGGTTCCGCCCTGCTCTGTGACGACGCCCAGTGAGGTTTCCTCCGTGCAGTGCGCTGCGGTCACGGCCCATTGCTGGGCGATCAGGGTAGCAACGCACATTTTTCGTGCCCCTTGACGCTCAAGAAAAAAAACTGCCGGATAATCGATACTTCGGGTGTCGTAAGCAGACTGGCCAATGTCATGGCGAATTATGATGCCATACACAGATCCGGTACAGGACAAAACCAAGAGAACGAGCAGATAACGAGTAGTAATAACAAAAAATTTCATTCGAACCTGCGTCTCCGTAACGGTCTCAAATTCGGCCGATACGCAGATTCACGCGACATCTGTATCAGACTCAGTGCCCTTACCATCACCACAAACAGCGAAATCGTAATAAATACAAGAATGCTTGCAGCTAGCCACTGTTCTGGGCCCCAGCCGTTTGCGACAATCAGATCAACTAACATTTAGGGATTCTGTCAGGCCTGATGGCGTGTCAGCAAGAGTTTTGCGCCGAACCTACCCGTTTTAATAGGTCTGAATCTCAGGATTTTAGAATAAACTACACGGCGTCAAGATTCTCCGGCCAAATCTGCCACCAATTTTTCAATCACGTTGATCCGTTCCCAGGGATCATCAAGATCCAGCAGTTGCTGCTTTTGGTCTACCTCCATGGGAATAAACTCACCTAGACGCCATCCAAGCTCCCAAAGGTTGTCATAGTTGATGGTCAACTTTTTTTGCTCAACCAGAGCATGCTTCTCCAGACTCTGGAGCAAACCCACCAGCGCGGCATAAGCTTCGTCCAGTGGAATAGCGTTTTTGCCGAGACGGTCTTGCTCACTGAATGTGACGGTTGCCTCAAGGACGCCACTGTCTCCTTGCCAGCAATCGGTGATACGCAGTTTCGCCGTACCCTCGACGGTAATGCCGAGCAAACCATTATCCAACTGATCCCAATCGATAACCGTGCAATAGGTTCCGGTCCGGTGAATTGTCTGGCGCCCCTTTTCACCAACAATCTCTTCCCCTTCGCGCAGCAGACAGATACCAAAGCCAGTGCCGGTGCGCATGCATCGACTTATCATGTCCAGGTAGCGCTGCTCGAAGATTTGTAGATCTAGGCGGCTTCCAGGGAACATTACTACCCGCAGTGGAAATAGCGAAATGTCCTGAGGGGAATGGAGGTCAAAAGACGAATTCATCAGTTTTTGTACGTCGATATCATAGCTCTAGTTTAGTAAGCCCCGCGTATCATTGAGTGCTGCTAGCAGCTTTTGATGGATATATTCAAATTCACCATTACTCATAATGACAATCTGGTCATTATAAGTGCTGCTTTCTTGAATAAAGCTTACTATGTCGTTAACTGAATCAAACGTGTAGGCTGGGCTTTCGCTTTGGTCAACCAACATCTGAAAGTCAATGCCTGATTTCTCTGGTTTCCGCCAGATCACCAAGTCTGCTGCCTTTGTTGCAGCAGCAAGGGCTGACTGATGGATACCGAGTTTCATGGTATTCGAGCGAGGTTCAATAATTGCGATCAGGCGACCGCCTGAATCGAGGGCAGCCATTTTTGCAGCCATGCCTTTGAGTGTAGTATCAATCGCAGTGGGGTGATGGGCAAAATCGTCATAAACCGACACACCTCCGACCGTGCCGAGATGCTCCATGCGTCTTTTGACCCCTTCGAACTCGCGCAAGGCTGCAACGGAAGTAGCCGTATCGATCCCCACATGACGCGCAGCAGCAATCGCTGCAAGAGCGTTTTTCACGTTATGCACTCCGGTCATAGACCATTGCAGAGCACAGCGATTTACCACTTCGCCCGTTGCGCCTTGACCGTATTGAACGACTTCAAATGCCTCTCCGGAATTCTCTTGCAAGTCCGCGCTCCAGAAAGTGCCTCCGCCTGAAGCAAGTAGCCGGCAAACTTCGTCCGGTACATTTACACCAAATTGCTGTCTAGGTGACCAAAGCCCTCGTGACAAAACCGTTTCCAGAGCTGAATCCTTGTAAGGGGAAATCACTAAGCCATTGCCTGGAATCGTCCGCACCAAATGATGAAATTGCCGCTCTATAGCCGCAAGGTTCTCAAAAATATCGGCATGATCAAACTCAAGGTTATTGAGAATCGCCGTTTGCGGTGCGTAATGAATAAATTTTGATCGCTTATCAAAAAAGGCCGTATCGTATTCATCAGCCTCCACCACAAAAAAATTAGAGCCTCCAAGTGAGGCTGACTGAGTAAAATTGTTGGTCACGCCCCCTATCAGGAAACCGGGCTCTGCGCCCGCGTATTGGAGCACCCATGCAAGCATGGCACTGGTGGTGGTTTTACCGTGGGTACCTGCAACACCTAAGACCCATTTATGCTGGAGTACCTCCTGAGACAACCACTGTGGCCCCGAGGTATATACCATCCCACCATTCAACACCGCTTCTACAGCCGGGTTGCCTCGGGACACGGAGTTCCCAATAATGACCAAATCAGGCCTCGGCCGCAGATGCTCAGGGAGATATCCCTCCATAAGCTCAATACCCAGCCCCTCCAGTTGAGTGCTCATGGGGGGATACACATTTTTATCGCTGCCGCTCACCCGATGACCAAGTTGCTGGGCGATAACTGCAAGCGACCCCATAAAAGTGCCACAAATACCAAGAATATGAATGTGCATAATTCAAGAAAATACGAAGCTAGTTAAGACCATGTAAAACCTGTCTATCCGAGTTAGTATTACCGCAGTCTGGTGTTTTTGAAACGCAATCGATCCTAATCATGAGAACAGCAAACGGCGATCTTTGGGAATTTTCCCTCACTCTTTATGCCGAACCCGGGGTAGCAGCATCTTGCTTAAGTTTGCAGAATCAGCACGGCTTTGATGTCAACTTGGTGCTGTTTTGCATTTGGTACGGGTTTCGGTACGGCGATCTG
The DNA here is from genome assembly GCA_003514305.1 of Gammaproteobacteria bacterium. Lineage (GTDB taxonomy): Bacteria > Pseudomonadota > Gammaproteobacteria > Pseudomonadales > Pseudohongiellaceae > UBA9145. Next base: position 4,506 of record DORE01000151.1, read on the forward strand.
ACCGACGACCTGTTGAGCAACGCGCTCTATCTATCGAAATGCTGGCGAGAGGCAGTCACACAACCCTTGCGAAGCCTGCGAGATCGATTGACACCAAATCGCAACGAGAGCGTCTTTTCATCCGGCTTAGAAATTTCCGCCCTAAGAGAGCGAATCAAGTCCGCAGAACTGGATGCAGAAAGGATACAGCAACAGGAGCTGGAAAGGCTAATACTCCCCACCGTGACAGATGGCGTTGACATTGTTCGGGGGGAAACCCCAGCGCGAAGGAACCTCGTTAGCCTCGCGGCTACTCGGGGTGCACGCAGTGATGTCGCCATCACCAAGCATTTCGAAGCAATATTACTAAAAGTGCATTGTCCGTAGAACGAATAAAAACGCTCTGACGACAGGTATGCGGATATCAATTTCCTGATCCTAGTG
>DORE01000195.1:0-2487 GCA_003514305.1 Gammaproteobacteria bacterium
AGGCGATGGCGGTGGATCGCATATGTTTGCCGACCAGCAAACGTCCGGGCACAATGCTAATAAAGATGGTAAAAATTCAGAACATAGTAATAAACTGTTGTCAGACAGTGCGGATGCAAGCGATATCGAAATTGATACGACAACTGCATTGGCACCTGGCGAAACGGCGGTGTTGAACGTTCTGGCATGATGAGTTTGTCAAAAAGAGGAATCGACAATGGCTGAAAATGATGCAGAAGAGGGCGGCAAGAGCGGTCTGATCAAAAAGATTTTAATCTTTGGTGGTGGTGGGTTTTTGCTGATCGCTATCGGTTTGGGCATAGGTTATGTGGTGTTTGGTTCAAGCCAGCCAGATCCGTCTGAGCAGATTGAAGAAATCATCGAGCGTAAGATGAAAGAGGCTGAGGAAGCAGAGGCTGCTGCAGATAACGCAACGCCGCAGAAACAGTCCAAGGATTCGCCCAACGCCGAAGTCTTTGCCACGATCTATCATGAGTTTCCGGGGACATTCACAACCAATCTACAGGGCTCGCGCAAAATGCTGCAGATCGGTGTTGGCGTTTCCACCCAGTATGATGATACTGTGATGGCCAATGTTGAGGCGCATCAACTGGCTCTGCGTTCAGTAATTCTTGGCGTGATTTCCGAGTTCACTGAAGAGGACGTAAAAGGGCAGACAGGCCGTGACGCGCTTTCTGCTGCGCTGCGGGTTGGATTAAATATGAAGTTAGAGGACCTTGAAGGGTTCGGTGGTGTGGAAGAGGTTCACTTTACCTCATTTGTGTTGCAATAAGGTCAAGTCTGTCGGCCATTTGGCTGGCTGCCGGACTGGGTAAAGGCTTGGTAATGAAAAGGTGGCATTGTGGCATCAACGCGTAAATTGAGCAGTGATGAGGTTAACGCGCTAATCGAAGGATTGAGCGAAGACGGCGGCGAAAATACTGTGACCTCTAACGAGGACAAGGACGTCCGGCCTTTTCAGTTTGGCTCGGACGATCTCTCGCTCCTTGGTGATTATTATGCGCTGCGCATGATTAACGAACGTTTCGCCCGCATGGCGCGTCAGGTGTTTCTGCCCATGCTGCGTATCCAGCCGCGAATTTCCTCTTTCCCGCCTGAAGTGAAAACATTTGATGAATACACTGCGGGCATCGAGAATTTCATGAGCCTGAACATTAGTCGGATCGAAGAACTGCGTGGCAGCATGCTTGTCGTGCTGTCACCCACCTTCATTTCAGTGCTGACTAATTCCTATTACGGCGGTAAGATCAAGCCGCTGGCAACAACTCGGTCTGAATTCACGGCGACTGAGGAGCGCATCATCGAAATCATAAGCTCTGGCTTGAACGAAACTCTCGAGGTCGCATGGCGGGATCTGCTGGAAATCAGTATTCAATATAGTAGCCGTGAGGTTAACCCGCAATTTGCCTCTTTTGTTGATGGTAGTGACCTTGTCATCATCTGCTCCTTTGTTGTGCAGTTGCCGGATATCGATGCCGCTAGTTTTGATGTTATCTATCCGCTGCAGACACTCAAACCAATAGCCTCGCTTCTCCGCTCCCGCGTGCAGACCGACAAGGCGAATGACGATAAAACCTGGCGTGATAGGATGGAGCGTGCAGTTGTTGAAATCCCGCTGAACTTGACTGCTCGGCTGAGTGAACCAACTGTTTCGATGAACAAACTTATCCACCTCAAAGAAGGCGATGTGTTCCCAATCGAAATTGGCGAGGGTGTTGAAATTCTGATTGAAAAGCTACCATTCTATAATGGCGAGCTTGGAGAAGTCGGTGGTCAGGCGGCAATTAGCCTGACGGACCGTCGTAGCGAATAGACAAGGTCGCGATAAGGCCGCTGCCCGCTTGAACGTGATAGAAAAAACCGCTCTAAAGGCGGTGGCATGGAAAGGAAGACTGATGGCTGAAGATACCGAAGCAGATGTAGGCACTGAGGAAAAGCATCCGGATTCGGAACGGATAAGCATGGACAATATGCGCCTGCTGGAAAATATAGACGTGGTTCTCACTGTTGAAGTTGGCAGTGCGGAGATTAAGATTCGTGATTTGTTGCGGCTTAATGAGGGATCTGTAATCGAGTTGGACCGCCTCGCCGGTGATCCGCTAGACATTCTAGCAAACGGCACGATGATTGCTAAGGGTGAGGTAGTAATGGTTGGTGAGCGCTTTGGCGTCCGCTTCTCTGAAATTGTAGCGCCTGAAGATCGTGTCGATTCAGTCTAGACTGTCATTTTTCCGACACTTGTCTGTTTGCCGAAGCTCGTTGCTCGTAGGGTTTCCTGCAAGATATTAACGTACGCCTTGCAGCGAATGGAAAATAGTAGAATAAATCACAAAAAAACAGAAAGATAATAATTTTTTTCAGAGATAAAACAGTACTGGCACGCTCCTTGCCTTGCATTAGACACGAGTTTTTGTGACGGAGTTTCTAATGCCTGTGGATGCTATCCAACCCTATCAGATCATCATC
>DORE01000195.1:2718-3733 GCA_003514305.1 Gammaproteobacteria bacterium
ATTTTTTTTCAGAGATAAAACAGTACTGGCACGCCCCTTGCCTTGCATTAGACACGAGTTTTTGTGACGGAGTTTCTAATGCCTGTGGATGCTATCCAACCCTATCAGATCATCATCATGGTGACTTTTCTGTTGCTATTGATTTCGGCGTTGTTTTTTGTTCGTCGTTTTCGTGGGGGGTTATCCAAACATATCCATCGCACCAAGCGTATGCAGTATATCGAGGATATGTCACTAACACCGCATCAGCGGCTATATCTTATCGAGGTTGATGGCCAGCCTTTTATGATCCATGGCGGAAAGGGCCATGCGGCAACTGTTGTCAGGGTTGATGCTGCCAGCGAAGGCGTTTCTGAGACTCCGATGACGCTGGTAGATATTCAGAAGCCAACAATCAAGACATCATCTGCAAAATCTCAAAATATATCGAAACAGCCGGCACCACGGAAAACTAACACCGCACCCTCAAACAGTTCATTGACCGATCGGCAGCCCAGCAAGACAAATGTCGACCAGATCGCTAGCGCCATTGCAGAGGCGCGCCGTCGTAACCCATCCTTGGGGCTTGGCAAATGACCCGGTTTTTCTTCCTTACTTTCGTTGCTCCCGTGCTGCTGATAAGTTTTTTGGCTGGCACTGCCACGGCGCAGGATATGGCTGCTGGTATTCCGGCATTCAATGTCGCTAGCGGTGCCGATGGTGGCTCCACTTATTCGCTATCACTGCAGATTTTGGCGCTGATGACCGGCCTGACGGTTCTGCCGTCGCTCGTCCTTGGGATGACGTCCTTCACCCGCATCATTATTGTGCTTTCAATTCTGCGTCAGGCGATGGGGACCCAGCAGACACCGCCTAATCAAGTGCTTGTGGCGATTGCCTTGTTCCTAACAATGTTCATAATGGCACCAACCTTCACGGAAATAAATGGTGCGGTGCTTTCACCCTATCTTGACGGGTTAATGCCGGCAGATACAGCACTTATCAATGGCGCCAATTTGATGAAGGATTTTCTCGT
>DORE01000084.1 GCA_003514305.1 Gammaproteobacteria bacterium
GTTAGTGACACGCCGAAGTCAGATGTATCAAAAGCGTCGGGTAATTGGATTGATCTACGTTAGCATACTTGGACTCTTTCAGTGACAAATAATCAATTTCATCAGCTGCCAAGCGTTTTTGCGCATGTTACTGTAATAGCAGACTTCAGTTACCCCAAAATCCTATCCAGCGCTTGCACATTTATTTTTAAGAATATTTGGGTAGACACGTCAACTAATATAAGGGGGCGAAGAGCAGGGGGGGGTCCAAATACCGCACGGGTTTTGATAGCATCTCGCCGTAGGGTAATCATCATTTATATTAATTTTCCAGTAAATTTTAGAAGAGTTTTTACTTTATCCCATTAGCATCTGAGGCATGCGTTCGGCTCCAACCATGGGCCCGAGGCCATCGTCCATTGTCATAGATGGTCAAGTACACAACCCTGCTGTAAGGTCCGTTTCTCCTGGCCTTCATTTTAGGCGAGTCATAATGACTCGCATTGATCCCTGTACCGGTAAATGAGAGTACCTATGCACGATTTTTACAGCGACACCAAATCCATCCCCACAAAGGCAATGCTAAAGTCAATCGTATCAGCGCCGCTTGGGGACGAGCAGAAAGGAGAGGATCCAACGACAGCTGCACTCGAGTCACGTGTAGCAAAGATGCTCGGAAAAGAAGCAGCCGTTTTCATGATCTCCGGCACGATGTGTAATGAGATAGCTGTAAAAGTTTCCTGCCAGCCAGGAGACGAAGTTATTTGTGATGAAACGTCGCACCTTTTGAATTTTGAATGTGGTTCGCCTGCAGCGATCAGCGGTGTAGTCATGCGTCCATTGCAAGGTCAATATGGCATCTTTAGCGCGGACGATGTACGTGAAGCAATTCGTCCTGAATCGCGATATATGCCAATAAGCAAATTATTGCTGATTGAACAAACAGCCAATCTTGGGGGTGGGGCCGTATGGCCGCTTGAGATCATAGATTCGGTTATGAGTGAAGCGAAATCTCATGGCCTCATCACCCACATGGATGGTGCCCGTCTGCTGAACGCTGTGGCCAAAACCGGCATCGATCCCGCACGCTATGCTAGAGATTTCGATTCAGTGTGGATTGATTTCTCCAAAGGCCTAGGCGCACCCTGTGGCGCAGTTCTAGCTGGCTCGGCAGACTTCTGCCACAAGGCATGGCGTCATAAACAGGCACTAGGCGGCGCAATGCGCCAATCCGGGGTACTGGCAGCAGCCTGCCTCTATGCACTAGATAACAACATCTCACAGCAGGCTCACGATAACGAATTAGCCGCCTCGATTGGAGAACGCATTAAAAGACTTGACCAAGTCATACATATGCATCCGGTAGAAACCAATATCATTATTTTTGACGTCTCAGCGGAAGCACCGACTGCCGTGGAAATTGTTGAACGACTGAAGAAGCGTGGCGTTCTAGTCGGTGCTTTTGGAGAACGGCGACTTCGTGTCGTGACTTGCCTAAATGTCAATAAAGCATCTGGAGACAGTCTTGTCGCTGAACTCACCGATGTGCTCGCAGGCGGCAACTAGCAGCGTTCCATGTCATTGCAAAAACCAAACAAGCAAAGATTGGCAATTGAGCGGTTGCTTCTCAGAGTAAGGCCTTCCTTTTGGGCCGCAGTAGCGTGTGTGCTACTAGGCATTTATACAAACTCCTTCGTCTCCCCCACTTGGGTTGAGCAAAAAACCTCCATGCCGGTGTACGTCAATAATCAAGGTGACTTTGCATATCAGGAAGGCCAGCAGGAAACGGTAATAGTAGAAATCGTACCTTACGCTGAATCGCCCCTGCGCCAGGAAGCATTGGAACAGCTTGATGGCGTCCCGGTCATGACCACTCAGTGGGTGGTTGAGTCAGCCGAGGGCTCGGAAGAGGTCGTCTATTCGATTATTCAGGCGAGTCCCCATTTTGGTATATGGTCACTTTTGCCTGCGCTTGCTGCGGTCAGTCTGTGCCTGCTGACCAGAGAACCACTTAGTTCTCTGTTCATCGGTGTTTTGGTAGGTGCGTTTATGCTCGGCAAATTTAATATTCTGGATGAGGTCCTAATACCTTCGTTTTCTACTTCAAACTCAGCAAGCATTCTATTGCTTTATCTTTGGTTGCTCGGAGGACTGCTCGGCATATGGTCACGAACTGGTGCAGCGCAAGCGTTTGCAAATTATACCGCGGCAAACTTTGTGCGTGGGCCGCGCTCGGCAAAGTTTGTCGCATGGCTACTTGGCCTGGTGTTCTTTCAGGGAGGCACTATTAGTACGGTGCTTGCGGGCGTAGCGATTAAACCATTAGCCGACAATAACCGCGTAAGCCATGAGGAAACCAGCTATATCGTTGACGCCACCGGCGCACCAGTTGCGTCGCTTTTGGCGTTTAACGCCTGGCCATTGTTCGTGCAATCCCTTATTTTTATCCCTGGCGTTGCTTTTCTTAGTACAGACGCTGACAGGATTAGCTTTTACTTCAGCAGCTTGATTTTTAGTTTCTATTCTATTCTCTCGGTGCTAGGCGCACTCTTACTTAGCCTTAATATCACCAGCTTTTCTGGAAATGCATTACAGCAAGCCAGGAGAAGAGCGCTGAATACAGGTGATCTGGATGCGCCCGGCGCGAACCCAATCAGTGCTGCTGAGCTACATGCAAGTCATGTACCTGATAAATATGTACCAAGCGTTCTTGAATTTGTTGTTCCACTTGCGCTTTTAATGGTAATCGCGATTGGTAGCTTTATCATCCTAGGATCGCCTCAGGTTAATTGGGCTTTCGGTTCAGCTCTGATACTGGCTGTCTCTATCGCACTTGCGAAAGGCATGTCTTTGCGAGAGGTTGTCGAGGGTATTGGTACTGGGCTAAAAGGCGTGATTGTCGCCGTCACCATCATGATGTTGGCTATTACGGTGGGCGGCATCAGTGCCGAGTCGGGGGGAGGACTCTATCTGATTGAGCTATTGGGAGACAGGATACCCTATTACGTTTTACCCGCATCGCTACTGTTGTTAACTATAATTACATCATTTTCAACTGGCAGCAGCTGGGGCACTTACGCCATCGCGTATCCACTCGCCATGCCACTTGCCTGGGCCATCGCAAATAACCAGGGAATCGGTAATCCGGAACTCTATCTGTCCATCTGCTTTGCTTGCGTACTCAACGGCGGCGTGTTCGGAGATCAATGTTCTCCCATTTCAGATACCACTATCCTCAGTGCTACAACCACCGGCTGTGATCTTATGGATCATGTAAAATCCCAGTTTGTTCCCGCTGCCATGACGGCTGGAGCAGCAGCGCTTCTATGGACTGCGTCAGCTTTGATCGTTGCTTAAACTAAATGCTTTTTTGGTTACTCGGTAACACTATTTTTTGATCAGCGAATGCTCATTCTTGTGTGACTTTTAACCCGGCGATCTCAGATGGTGATGCTCGCAGTGCGGCTGCCACATGGTCAAAAAACTCAAGCTCAGGATATCTAACTGACTCATCAGCCTTTAGGAGTTTGGCAAGACAATCCAGAATCTCTGCTCTGTTTTCAGAACTGAGCTTTCCAGAAGCTTTTGCAAGTGTTCTTTCAAGAGATTGCGTTTCGAATAGTTCGGAAGACGCAGCGGTAAGTATCTCCGCTTCAGAGTGCTCCGTACCTGTAATCTCTTTCACGGCCTCCTGGACATGCTGTATCTCGATTGAATCAACATTCGAATCGACACGAGAAGCTCTTGCGAGAACCAATAGTAAAACCTCTTCAAAAAGCGTCTCCGTGTTTCCGCTGTTGTTTCCGCCACGACCTGCTACCATATTTTTTAATGAGCTAAAACTTATAAGTGCCATGATAAATCCGTAATTATTGGGCCTCGAGCCAAGGGTATGAGTGCGTTGGCTCGCAGCAATTCATATTGAACTTCCCGAGTAATACAGCGAATAGTAGTGTATGGCTTATCTTGAGTAAATCCCCAACTCCGACCACCAGGTACTCAGGTCAACCTGCGACCATAATATTTAGTTTCAACTTTTAAAATATGAGATAAAACCTTCTCGAAGATCGCCTTCCAATAAT
>DORE01000173.1:0-4412 GCA_003514305.1 Gammaproteobacteria bacterium
CATGAATGAGGAAACTCCACGCGTGGTAGTGGCCGCGCTTTATCGCTTTGCGCGATTCCCCGAATTCGCATCTTTCAGACAGCCCTTGCTGGAGACACTGCTAGCCTCAGGAGTGCGCGGTACTTTGTTGCTTGCGGCTGAAGGCATCAATGGCACGATAGCCGGCGATCGGGCAGGGATCGATAGCGTGCTCGACTTCTTGCAGCAAGACTCGCGTTTTGTCGGTCTTGAAGTCAAAGAGTCCTACGTGGATGAAAATCCGTTTTATCGAACAAAAGTCAAGCTTAAGAAAGAAATCGTCACGATGGGGGTGTCGGGCATTGATCCCAATCAGATCGTGGGCACCTATGTGGAGGCCTGGGATTGGAATGACCTAATCTCAGATCCGGGCGTCTTGCTGCTCGATACTCGGAACAAGTATGAAGTTGAAATAGGTTCCTTTGCCGGGGCTATAAATCCGCGTACAGCTTCATTTCGAGAGTTTCCTGATTATGTGAAAAATCAGCTTGACCCCAGCATGCACAAGAAAGTGGCTATGTTTTGCACCGGGGGCATTCGGTGCGAAAAAGCCACAGCGTATCTTCGCGACCACGGATTCGAGGAGGTTTATCATCTCAAAGGAGGTATCTTGAAGTATCTTGAAGAGGTGCCGGAAACGGAAAGCAAGTGGCGGGGCGAGTGCTTCGTATTTGATAATCGCGTGACGGTTAACCACAGGCTGGAGAGAGGTTCCTATGATCAGTGCCATGCCTGTCGTATGCCGATTACGGAGCAAGACAAATTGATTGAAGGTTATCAGCCAGGCATCAGTTGCCACTATTGCGTTGATAAACATTCGCCAGAACAACTCGAGCGTTATGCTGAACGTGAGCGGCAGATAGAACTGGCGCAACGTCGCGGTGAAGAACATCTTGGTCAACCTGTGCAGGCAACTATCGAACGGCGTCGGGCGCAAAAGCTTGGATTCAAGCAGTCGCAGCGCGATATTGAGCAGGAGAAAGCGTGACCTAGGGTATTTTATGAACTAGGAGAAAATTTGAACGAAAATGAACAGTCACTGATGATGAGTCCTTACGGTGATTTTCTGGGAATTCAGTTTGGTGAGCTAACAGCTGGCCGGGCTATCTGCTCAGTTAAGTTGATGGATCATCATCTCAACAACGGCGGTAGAGTGCACGGAGGTGTCCTCACTTCTCTTGCGGACACTGCCGCGGGTGCCGCTGTTCGGACTATGCGTCCGGCCGACAAATCTTCGGCAACCACCGATCTTCATATTGCATTTATCCGGCCTCCTTTGGGTGATTTTTTGGTGGCTGATGCTCGGGTGATTCACGCCGGTAACGCGCTGATTAGGACTGAGATTACGGTCTGCAGTGATGACAAACTGGTGGCCAGAGCTAATGCGACGTTTATGCTTGTATCCCAACTGTCCAAAACCTGAGTTGGGCAGAGCAGGGCTTTTTGAGACTTGCGGACCTAGCGATCTTATCGATGGCGAAGTGAACCCATTTCGGGTTGCTGCGTAATAAAGCTAAAAGTCGTCTACTGCGCGAAAGATAGTTCGCGCTGACAGATGCAGGCCGATCGTAGAACGCATTGCCGAACGCGGGTGTGCAAGGAGAAATCAGCAATGGGATACCGAGCGAATAGAGTGCTGGTGATGATGTTGGCACTGGGTAACTCTTTTTTAGCAATGGCCCAGGAACTGCCAGAACTGGCGTTTCCCTCTTCGGTGTCCGGGAATACCACGACCGCAAGGTTTTTTGGGGGTGCTTCAGCGGACAACGGAGGAACCTTTGGCAGCAGTTTTGGCTTCAACACGCCGCTGGATATTTCGGGGGCAATTCAGGTTGAAGAGTCACACGTCAACACTGTCGGTAATCTTTATATTGTGGTCTTGCTCGGCGAGAATTACCTGTACCGCGATTCCACAGGGAACTACCAGGCCTGGGATTTGGATATGTCGACCTTGGGGGCCGCGAGTCCCGATAAAACGCTGTCCTCGGTTGAGCCACTCACTATTGTTGATGATGTTCCGCTCGGGCCAGCAGGTGCAGCCGGATCTACGCTGAGCATCTTTTTTGCTTATGACACGTGGACTGTTCCTGGAGATCTCTTCTACAGTGGGTCGCCCATCACTGTGGCGATCGGCACTGAGCCATCGGCGGACGCTGCCAGCGGCTCTGATGCTGCACCGAACTCGTCTCCCAGCGCAAGTATTTCAGGAGGGAACCAAAGTGTTTCAGACTCCGACGGAAGTTCTGGTGAATCAGTCAGTTTAAGCGGCAGTGCCTCAGACAGTGATGGTAGTGTTTCGAGCACTCAGTGGTTGGTCGGTGGTTCTGTGGTTGCGACAGGCACAAGCGCGACCCTCTCTCTTCCAGATGGCTCGACGGTAGTCACATTTCGGGTAACGGATAACGATGGCGCGACCGCAGATGCGACAGCTACTATTACAGTGGCTGCGCCGCCCCCGGCTGAACCCGCGAGTCTAACAATTTACAATTCATTGATTTCCGCACCGATCGTGCAATCGCGCTGTGTATCCTGTCATGTGAGTGGCGGCGCTTCAGGCTATACTCGTCTGGTATTTGTCAGGCGCTCAGCAGACAGCTTCATGACCACTAACTACGATGAAATAGTTGATTTCATTAGGAATATCCCCAACGGGGCAAGCCTTATCCTATCTAAGCCGCAAGGAATCGCCCATGGCGGAGGAGTACGGTTGCAAAGTGGTTCAACAGAGCTCGAAAACTTGTCGAAGTTCGTTGAAGCACTCCAGGCTGAGTAAGCGAATCTCAGGCTGAGGAGGCGAGTATTGTTCAAAAAGAGAAGCTTACATCGTTTGTTCCAGAGAGCTATTTTTTTTGGTGCCCTGCTCATGTGTTAGGTTGAAGCAACAGATTGGTATCGAAAGTGTGCACCGCTTAGCTGCTTATTACCCCAGAAAGCTAGCGGAAGCGTTGAAGCCCAGGTTGTGGAATCGATGTAGTAACTACTGGCCCAATACCCATAATTTGAACAATCACTTCTTCATCTTTGGCCATGTCGTAATGGTGGCCGCCCGGCGGCTGATAGATAAAAGTTCCCTCCGGGACCGCGATCATATTCTCTGGGTTATAGACCTCTGCTTCCGGGCCCCATGCGGTATACCAAGTTCCCTTTAACACATTGATATAGCGCGCAGTGTTGTGAAAGTGAGGTCTACTACCCGTGCCGGGAGGCCATGTTATTTGCATGACGTACATCCCTGGTTTTGAGGGGTCGCCGGAAATAATAACGCTCCTTGCGCCCTCGGGGGGCTTTATTACGTCAGGAGTGCCGATTATAAAACCAAGCTCATCGGGCTTTACACTTTGGGCATTGGATAGCGAGCCGCCCAAAATTGGTGCCAAGCTCATCAGGACAAAGGATACCCACTGGAGTGGTCTCGGCAACCGGAACCTCTGCGGCGAACGCTTAACGCCAATTTCTTGATTTAATTTACGCATAACGTTTCTTCCCCAAACAGCCAGATAGGTTATCTGAAAGCGTAACGACGGGAGTTGATCTGGCTGCAGGCAACTCACAATTAATATGACAGACTAATTCACAGCGTCTGAATTGCCAAGCAGCTTTATAAATCCTTTGGGCGAAAAGGTAACGGATACTTGCTTGATTATTCAATTAAGACCCTCATCGTATATGCATTTCGTCTATAATTACGCCTTTAATTGTGGTTGATGCGTCGGGAAATCTGTGTCGAATTTTCGCGGACTTGTTGGATAATGAAGAAATTGAGCGTTCTCTTTAGTGTGGTTTTTACTTTGATGGTGTCGTGCGCGCAGCAGCAGATTCGCTTCAACAATATGAGTGAATCTGAACTGCTGGCACACAACCGCGATAAACCTGTCATGGATCAGATTTATTGCGAAGAGGGAAAGGTGCGAACGGGCTCTCGAATTCGTCGTAAGGAGTGCCGTAAGGTTAGTGACTGGGTTGAGCATAACTTCCGCACCCAGCAGATGATCCAAACCATGTCCGTTGGCAGTCCGTTTAACTAGTGACTTTCTATTTCATGCGTGCAGTGGGTAAATCTTACCGGCGAGCCTTATACCCATCACTGCCAATTTTACTAGTTATCGGTTTGGTCAATTGTACTGCATCAAAAAATAATTTTGCTTCGATGACAGAAGCCGAGTTGATGGTCTATAACTCTGGGCGCCCTGTGTTGAAACAGATTTTCTGACAGAAGATGAAGCCGATTTCTTCACACATTCGCAGGAACGTGTGTAAATCAGTTGAAGACTGGGTGCATCATAACGAGCGCACGCTGCTTACGATCGGTGCTATGAATTCTGGTGATTACTCTGTGTTCGGCCGCGCGTCGGAGTGAGGTTTTGAGTCTATTCAGTTTTCGGCTGTGCCCACTC
>DORE01000173.1:4744-6555 GCA_003514305.1 Gammaproteobacteria bacterium
TCTGCTATCTCGATGAACAACACTCCTGACAGTTCGCAGAATAAGACCCGCTCGTTTAGTCAAGGCCAGCGTTGCGGTCAGGCACAGCACTTTGGCCTTGGCATATTTGGACTTTGTATCCATTTCATGAATAATCTCCAAGCGACTTAGCGACATCCCTGCTTTTTCGACGCGAGGACATTTCGATGAAAAAAACAATAGCTAGAAGAACATTCCTTCATGCAGGCTTATCCAGCGCGTTTGCGGTATCTCTGCCAAGCCGAGTCTGGGCTGCCGAGCTTCCTGGTGATATAACGGCGATGACGGCATTGCAGCTGTCAGTGGCAATCAAAGCCAAGTCGGTCAGCTGTCAGGAAGTGATGCAAGCTTATTTGGCGCACATTACTCGACACAATCCTGTGTACAACGCAATAGTCAGTATGCCCGCTGAGGAGACACTGATGGCTCAAGCACAGAAGGCTGACGATGCGCTTGCTCGTGGTGAATACCAGGGCTGGATGCATGGCATGCCGCACGCGGTCAAGGACTTGCAGCCGGTTGCAGGGCTGCGCTTCACAAGTGGGTCGCCGATGTTTGCGGACCGGGTGGCCGAAGAGGACAGCGCCATGGCAGCAAAATTGCGAGCAGCTGGAGCAATTTTTATTGGAAAGACCAATGTTCCAGAGTTCGGTCTGGGGTCACAATCCTACAATCAGGTTTTCGGACCAACTGCGAGTGCCTGGAATCCTGATTTGACGTCGGGAGGGTCCAGTGGAGGCGCTGCCAGTGGTCTCGGAACCCACATGCTGCCGGTCGCCGATGGCAGCGACATGATGGGTTCGCTTCGCAACCCGGGTGCATTTAATAACATAATCGGATTCAGACCCAGCGTTAATGTTATGACCGGTATCGAATCCGAACCAAGACCCCTCTCGACCTCCGGGCCAATGGGAAGAAATACCGCGGATACCGCCGCCCTGCTCAATACCATCGCTGAGCGGCCCTTGGCAGGGGAGCTTCGGGCATTGGATCTAGATTCAGTCAAACTGGCTTGGATGGGTGATCTGGATGGCTATTTGGCCATGGAAGAAGGTGTTGTAAATCTTTGCGAAGACAGTCTTAATCTGTTGGGCTCTGTTGGTGCTGTGGTTGATGCAGCGACTCCATCGTTTACGTTAAGCGATTTATGGCTTTGCTGGACAACTCTGCGCCATGGCGGTCGGGCAAGTATGCGTCGCTATTGGGAAGACACTAATACCCGGAAAATGCTGAAACCCGAACTGGCATATGAAATTAAGGAATCTTTCAGTATCACTGAAGAAGACACTGCGAATGCGAATCGGATTCGTCACGCCTGGTATCGAGAACTGGATCGATTGTTCAATCAATATGACTTCTTGGTATTGCCCACTGCACAGGTTTTCCCTTACGATAAGAACCTGTCGTGGCCGCGACAGATTGCTGGTCGAAATATGGATACTTATCATCGATGGATGGAAGTGGTGATCTACGGCAGTTTGGGCGGTCTGCCTATCGTAAATGTGCCAGTGGGTTTTGATAGTCAGAGACGACCCATGGGCATGCAGGTGATGGGCCGCTATGGGGAAGATAAGAAAGTTTTAGAATTCGCTCTTGCCTATGAAGGACTCACAGACTTTCTCGAAAGACGTCCCGAGCTTGTTTCTGCGGCCTGAATGAAAATACTGCATGTCAGTGGATCTTAGATTAAAACGCCCTCGGTGGCAGCTGGCTGTATGCTGTCTTCTATTTCCTTGCCAGCTTCAGGCTCAAGAATACTTCGTCCTGAGAGATGAATTTGGATATCCTGATTT
>DORE01000005.1:0-5724 GCA_003514305.1 Gammaproteobacteria bacterium
AAGGTATGAGCCTACAAAACAATACAGAATTCCTCCGAGGCCCACTTTTTGGCAGTCCACCGGTATATGCACCTCCAGAGCCCGGCAACTATCGTCTCGCTCCGTGAGCCAGCTAATGCTGATTGATGTCAACCGTAGAGTAGCAAATGCCGGGCATGCTTCAATAAATCGCCCAGATCGCGGTTCGCGTACCAGTCTCTTCCCTGAAGTGAGGATTTCAAAATCACAGCCATCGCATATAATGAAATAATTAACGGACTTGGAAATCTAGCAATGATGAAACGTGACTTCTTCAAGTATATTTGCCTTCCTAAAAAGCTGCGCAACCTTCTCGGTGTGCTCGCGTGTACCTGCCTTTTTCTCCCTAACGCTGGAGCGCAGTCGATAGAGGACGTGACTCTGAATGTCTTCAAGGAACCCACCTGCGGCTGCTGCGTTGGCTGGATTAGACACATGGACGCGGAAGGATATACCTCTATCGTCCATCATCCGCAGAATATCAGCTCAATTAAGGCAGAACTGGGTTTGAAGCCTGAGTGGACGTCCTGTCACACAGCGGTGACCCGTGAAGGTTTTGTCTTTGAAGGACACATTCCGGAAAAGTTCATTGCACAATTCCTGGCGGCTCCACCCGAAGGCGCCATGGGTCTTGCTGTTCCAGGAATGCCAATCGGCGGACCAGGGATGGAAATGGGTGGTCGCTTCACTCCTTATGACATCCTGCTTATCAACAAAGACAAGAGCCATACCGTTTTCGCAAGCATCAAAAGCGCTGCCGAACAACAGTGAAGGATGAGTTGCCGGACTCACCTCCGGCGAAGAAACAAACTTGGGGCTTCATCTCAGCACACCAACTGAGAACCGAATCGGCTTTTTAGATTTCGTTGCGGCGCGCGGCCCGACTGATCAACTCGCCGGCACGAAATGCCAAAGCCATTATCGTCATGGTAGGTTGACCGCGCCCTGACGTGACCAGCGAACTACCATCGCACATGAAAAGATTCGGGACGTCATGGGCACGGTTTGTGGCGTCGATCACTGAAGAATCTGGATCATTACCCATTCGGCAGGTTCCAAGCAAGTGAACATTGCCTTCCTGCCCGTCGCGCTCGTAGTCGCCCACGATATTACTTGCACCGGCAATCTGCATCATTTCGACCGTTTTCTCGTAGAACCAGCGCATGGTTTCGATATCATCAGGATGGTCCATGTAAGTCGTCCTAATGGCAGGGCGACCGAATTTGTCTTTTACAGTGGGATCAAGGGTAATGTTGTTGGTACTGAGTGGAAGGGAAGTCGTGTGGCCGTCAAAGGCAGCTGCATGAGCGAACTGGTAGGCGAGGTCAGCCTTGAAATCACTCCCCCACGCAGGAGTTCCGAAAGCAGGAGCCGCCATTAGTGCAAAACCCATCGGGGTTCCGCGCGAGGGATGCCGCCCGTCAATACCTCCGCCGCCATAAAAGCCCACAGAAGGGTCCAACTCATAGAAATCATGGACCACACGTGTCGCTGGCACACTCTTGTAAGCATTGACCGGTTCATCAAACAAGCCCATCACTGTGGAGTAGCCGTTGAACATCAGGTTTTTACCCACCATCCCCGAAGAGTTCGCCAACCCATCGGGATGCTGGGCTGATTCCGACATCAGCAGTAAACGAGGGGTTTCCGATCCATTGGCGCAAAGTACAACTGCCTTTGCTCGCTGTGCCTGCACAACTCCATCAGCGCCCCAGTAAACGACTTCGGTTGCCCGCCCCTTTTCATTCGTATCCACACGATGAACCGTGCAGTGAGTTCGCAACTCACAATTCCCCGAGGCCAAAGCCAGGGGAATCATTGTGACTAGCGAGGAGGATTTTGCATTGACCTCACATCCATAACCATTACAGAAGCCACAGTGAATACAGCCGGGGCGGCCATTGTGTGGTTGCGACAAAATCGCGACAGGAGCTGGGTAGGGATTGAGTCCCATCGCCTTTGCAGCCCGCTCAAGCAAGACGTCTGACCCCTTTATCGGCATCGGTGGACAAGGATACTCCCGAGAGCGAGGTGGGTCCCACGAACCCTGCAATCCGGAAACACCCACTTCCCAGTCTACTTTCGTGTAGTAAGGCTCTAGATCTGAGTAAGTGATCGGCCAATCGCTAAAGTTAGTGCCCGCTATCGTGCCACGCACACTGGCCTCGATGAAATCAATTGGTCGAAACCGCCAGAAATTCCCGGAGAAATGCATGCTGCTGCCACCCACATTGTGAGCGTAACCACAGACCATTTCCCGCTCTTCGGCGACATCGCTCTCAAACTTTCGAAAGGTTTGGGGATAGCCCTGACTGCGACCCCAAGTAAGCTCGAGGTTATGATCGTAAGCCCATTCGTCATGGTGGAAATCCGAAGCCTGAAGGTGAGGGCCTTGTTCCAACAAAACGACGGAATGGCCAGCAACAGACAGTTCTTTGGCAATCACGCCACCTGCCGCGCCGGTGCCGACAATCACGAAATCGACCTCTTCTCTGGTGGAGAAACTGGGAAAAGCCACTTCAGCCACAACTACTCACCCCGCTCAACATGATCAGCATCGTAAAACCCATAGGGCGGCCACCAGGCTCCTCTATCCTCATAGCCAATGAGCTGATATCCAACTTTGTTCCGATTACCGCCATACATGGGAAGCGAGAACGTGCCAGCAATAGTCAGAAAGCGCATGGTGACAAAAAATGGGGTCTGCTCATTGTCGCTCAGGAGTAGATCCTGCTGTTTCTCATCTAGCTCGTAAAAATAACGCCCGTCAGGCGGTAGCTGCTCACGTAACGTCAGAAGCCCCTCCTTGAGCGAGGCTAGCTGTGAGGCTCGCTTTGGCTCGTCGAAAATCGTGTCGAGAAAATAGATGACGCCTGCTTCAGTGGCACCCGGCGTGTCATCGGTCGGAATGATGCGCGCTGCTATTGCGATCAGATCAGCTGCCGTTTCCGCATCGAAAACGCGAAATTCAGCCCCTTGCTCCAGGGCGAGCTGTGAGCGCTGACAAGCACTCAGAATAGCAGGCAGGGAAAGTGTCAGAAGGGACCCTTTAGCTACAACAGCTGAATCCATTAGGAAATTTCTTCGAGACCGAAAAACAGACAAACGACTTACTCCGTACAACTGGCTCAGCGCAAATCGTGTGCAAATATTATCATGACGCCGACTCACCTGGCGACTGACCCTTGATTGCCGAATTCAACACAGTGTCATAAACACACCACAGCACCCAAGATGAGTGTCACCGAGTTCGGCATGAACGCCGCGAGCTCATACTTACCGGTACCGGTTTTGCCCACCACAAGAGTCACGAATTTTCGCCTGGATTTTTGGATTCGAGTGCCTGCCTGGGCTCAACGAACTCATAACCATGTGCCTGAGCCACGGGCTGCAGTGTTATCCGTCTATTGTGCACGTTGAGACCGGCCATAAGATGAGGATCATTGGTCAGCGCTTTCAGCACACCCTGGTTGGCAAGCGCCGTAACGAATGGTTGAGTCACGTTAGTCAAAGCCAATGTAGAAGTTCTAGCGACTGCTCCCGGCATGTTAGCCACGCAATAATGGACAATTCCATTTATGGTGAAAGTAGGGTCCTCATGCGTGGTCGGCTTACTGGTTTCAAAGCAGCCACCCTGATCAATTGCCACGTCGACCAGTACACTTCCCGGTTTTATCAACCCCAGCATCCCCCGGGTAATCAATTTTGGTGCTGCGGCACCTGGTACCAGTACAGCTCCAATTACTGCATCAATGCGCGGCAGTAGTTCTTCAATATTTGACCGGCTGGAATACACGGTTTGCAGCCTCCCGCCAAACCAGGTGTCTATTTCCTGCAGACGCTTCAAAGACCGATCAGCGAGCGTGACTTGTGCACCCATGCCCATTGCCATTCGTGCTGCATTTATGCCCACAACACCGCCACCAATGACAAGAATGTTGGCTGCGGGTACGCCAGGCACTCCGCCAGGCAAAATTCCTTTTCCTCCTTGTGCCTTTTCAAGGCAATGCGCGACTTCCTGCGCGGCCATTCGCCCGGCGACTTCACTCATGGGGGTAAGAAGCGGCAGAGAACCATCGACGCTGGTCACTGTCTCGTATGCGATACATGTCGCTCCCGATGCAATCAGCAGTCTTGTTTGCTCCGGATCCGGAGCCAGATGAAGGTAGGTAAATAAGGTTTGATGCGACCGCAACATTTTACACTCTTGAGGCTGAGGCTCTTTGACCTTGACGATTAACTCCGCGCGATCGAATATCTCCTCGGCAGTATCGACGACAGCAGCTCCGGCTGAAAGATAGTCTTCGTCGGTGAAACCTACAGCGCTCCCACCATCTTTCTCCACCATTACAATGTGGCGATCAGCTATCAGCTCTGCAACACCGGATGGGGTCATACCTATCCGGTATTCATGGTTTTTAAGCTCTTTTGGCACCCCAATCAGCACTATGACTTCCTCCTAGACCAATTGAACCTTCCCTGACTGCCGAAGCCAGTTCAGGGTCTAAGAATAAACTGTTATTTTCCATATTTCTTACTTATTATTTTGATTTTTTCCTAAAAAATAGTATTGTTTATTGTATATTGCGTTTTTATTAGTAAAATTTTTGGATTAAGAATGGATCTCAAGAATGCGCTGGACAAGATCGACAGAAAAATCTTGCAGGAACTGCAAATGAATGGGCGTATGACCTTTTCAGATCTGGCAAAACGAGTCGGGCTATCCACCAGCCCCTGCCTGGAGAGAGTCCGGCGGATGGAACGAGAAGGGATAATTGCAGGCTACACCACTCTGCTAAATCCCAAATACCTGAACGCCGAACTAATTGTTTTCGTGCAGATTCGACTTTCCAGGACATCTCAAGATATTTTCGAGCGTTTCAAGAAAGCCGCGGCGAAAATCAACGAAGTGCAGGAGTGCTATCTGATTTCGGGCAACTTCGATTATTTGATTAAGGCGCGTGTTTCAGATATGGACGCTTATCGAAACTTTCTTGGAAGCACGCTGCTGCAGCTGCCAAACGTTCAAGAGAGCACGAGTTATGTTGTGATGGAACTGGTCAAGGAAACAATGAACCTCCCAATGACCGACTAAACAGTCTTCAGTGGGCATAACCTTCCGCCCTCAGCTCCTCCAGTCGCTTGCCACGCAGCATATTCGTCAAAGCGTAGTTGCCCTCATGGCAGGCAAACTCATAGACAGCCGCGTCCATACGAGAGAAATGAACAATCCCTTGGATCTGAGCGGTAAAAGTTGACGGGTCATCCAGCGTGAAAGCATATTCCATCGACGACTCACCAACTCGGGTAAAACGCTCTATAAGCACCATTTTTTCCGCACTTCCATAGGCAGAAGCTCTCATAAAAATGCTGGCCATTTTTGAGCTGAAGTGACGTGTCTCAACCACCAGCGTATCTCTATCCCAGGAGCCTCGTGAGCTCCCCGTCCAGGTCTCAGTGGGCTTTTCGAGAAAAGGCCGATGATCCAGCGGCACAATTCGAGGATCATTTCCCAACTCTGTGTTCAGTACAACGTAATCTTGGGTCACCACAATCTGGACGTTGTTATTGTAAGAATTCGCTTTGATATAAGGTCCTGTGGTCTGAGGAAAAAGCAAACAACGCGACGCAAGTCCGAAATCTTCTGGCCTATCACAGGAGATGGCACCAAACGAGATACGACTTGGGCGGTCAGCAATCACCACG
>DORE01000005.1:6111-6411 GCA_003514305.1 Gammaproteobacteria bacterium
AGGCGTCCGTCATTTGGATTAACAATAATGGAAGTTCTTTTATTGGGAAATAGTTCATCGTAGTAAGACCAGAAACTATTATAAGCTCCCGTATCTTGAGTAGGTTCCTCCAGTATTCGCTGTCCAAGCGCTTCCTCGCTAAGGCCCCGGCGCTCCTGCCCGGCGCTCAATCGAGCCAACTTAGCAGCCAACTCCTCAGCGTTCAGAAACTCCCGCTCGCCAAATCTTAGTGGCCGCTCAAAGGGGGTGGAGTCGTTGAAATTCCAAACCCCATTTAAATCAGGATATCCAAATTCATCT
>DORE01000268.1 GCA_003514305.1 Gammaproteobacteria bacterium
TCAAAATCGATGATGTTGGTGATAGTCTGAAAAACGGAGGTAAAGATTGTCGAGCCCCCTGGAGTTCCGACCGCCATCATGACTTCATCACCTTCCAGCAGGATTGTCGGTGACATCGAGGAGAGTGGCCGCTTGCCCGGTTGTATCTCATTGGCATAGGTTCCGACGACACCATAGACGTTCGGAGAACCTGGCTTGACGCTGAAATCATCCATTTCGTTGTTGAGTAGAAATCCGGCGCCTTCAACGACCACGCCGCTGCCAAAAGCCCAGTTGATCGTATAGGTGTTGGATACCGCATTGCCCCATTGGTCGATAATGGAATAATGAGTTGTGTTGGGTGAGGTGAGGCCGGGGCTCACACCTTCAAGACTAGAGATCGTTTTTGGATTAACTTCTTTAGCTCGGCGATCGATGTAGCCGTCAGAAATAAGAGTCTTGATATCTATGTCGACAAAATCGGAGTCGCCCAGATACTCGCCGCGATCGGCGAAGACCTGCTTTTCCATCTCTGCAATCAAATGTACATACTGGTGTGAGTTATGTTCCACTCCTTCAAAATAGGGCGTCAGCGCATCTTTCATCTTTAACAGCTGAATGACGCCGAAACCGCCCGAGCTTGGCGGTGGCGCAGACAAAACCTTGAAATTGCGCCATCGGGCTTCTAATGGCGCACGCCAGACCGCTTCGTAGCTTTCCAGATCTTCCATGCTGATGAGCCCATGATCTTTATCCATTTGTTTTACGATGAGTCGAGCCGTTTCGCCTTGATAGAAGTCTGCTGGGCCTGCATCAGCTATCCGTTCGAGTGTCATCGCGAGCTCCGGTTGTTTGAAAAGCTGGTCCGCGCTGATCTGCGAAAAATACTCCTTGAAGTTTGTTTTATCGCCAAACCAATCGAGATTTGCATGAATTTCGTCGACCAGAATTTGGGCGGGCAAAAAACCCTGTCGAGCAAGTTTTATGGCTGGCTGAATGAGATCTCGCCAGAGGAGCGACCCGTAGCGCTGATGCGCGGTCCACATTCCGGCAACTGTGCCCGGCACAGCAGTGGCTCTGCCGCCAATCAGAGTCGCATTTTCGATTACCTCACGCTGTTCATCTAGGTACATATCCCGATGAGCGGCGAACGGGGCTCGTTCTCGATAGTCCAGGAAGGCGCTTTCACCTTCTATGTGTGTGAGCATGAACCCACCGCCGCCTATGTTGCCGGCATCGATATATGTTACCGCTAGAGCAAACCCAGTTGCGACAGCCGCGTCCACAGCATTACCACCTTGCATCAAGATTTCTTTGGCGATTGCTGCGGCGTATGGGTCTGGGATAGCTATAGCAGCTTGGGCTGTTTTCTGTGCTGGACTTTCAGACTGCGCTGAGACAGTACTCGTT
Source organism: Gammaproteobacteria bacterium (assembly GCA_003514305.1). Classification (GTDB taxonomy): domain Bacteria; phylum Pseudomonadota; class Gammaproteobacteria; order Pseudomonadales; family Pseudohongiellaceae; genus UBA9145. Next base: position 1,390 of record DORE01000268.1, read on the forward strand.
AGTAAGCAGGTGAGAGAAAGTATTAGCTTGGAAAGGCGGCCGGTTAAGGTTAATTTCATCAAGATAGTCTCGGCTGGCTGTCAATGGAAGTATCTATGGATTAATCCGGTTACATTACATTCTCCATACAGAGCCGGTTGTGAGGCCGCACTCTCGGTATGTCTGCTACTTTGCTTATAGAGGAGCCCAAGCAGAAAGCGGATATATAGTACTTTATCGGTCCTGCACAGTAAGCAAAACTCCTGTTTTAGAGTTGCAAGTTTTACTGCCGTTCGGGATGTCACGTTATTTCCAGTGCTTGTGTGTGGAGCTGGCTAAATAGTCCTAGCGTTTTTTTGCGACAGTTTAAATTATATAAGAGTGAGTGTGATCAGGCCCCAATTGTTGAGGGCCTTTACTCTGGAATGCGGAATCCGCTGGCTTCAATCTCCGCCGGAGTCATGTTGATTATATCTATATCGAGATTGATAATTTCCAGAGGTTCATCCGACTCGTCAGTCTCTACAGCAACGATCTTATCTACGACCTCCATACCGGAAAATACGAAGCCATAAATTGTGTAATTGTCGTCGAGCCTAGCAATTCCATTGGCAGCATGCACAACGTAAAACTGGCAGCCAGCAGAAAGCTTGCCGGGGTTGTTGTCTCTGCCGGCGGCAAAGGTTCCATAAGCATGCCGCAATTGGGGACGAAATTCTGGCTGAAGTAAGTGGATGGAGTAGGCAAAGCCTTCGGGTGTATCGGGGCAGCCGCCTTGGGCGACGAATCCTTCTATTACCCGATTGAAGGAGAAGTCATCAAAGTATCTTGAATTTGTCAGATTGATAAAGTACTCGCGATGGACAGGTACTTCTTCGTAGAGCCAAACATAGAGATCGCCGAGGCGAGTGCTGATTCTGGCTACCTGATAAGTTCCTGATAAGGATGCACAGCCGCTAGAGGTGCAAAGAAGGAAGGCTAACAAGAGTTTTCGAATGATCATTGGGCTTGTCTGGATGGTAGGCATAACGCCTCAAGGGTGAGTAGCACCATGAAAACATTAATGCTTATCCCAAAATTGAGAAATACCGCTAGTGAATTCGGGGTTAGGTTGATCAGATGAATGCGTTTCCATAGGAGCTATCGGTTTTTAGCATGCTTCTAAGTTGAATATCGCCAGCTGGCTTATCGAATATCATGGTCAAGCTGGAATCGATTTTTTCCCCTGTTGATACTCATCAGAGAGGGAGATGAAATTTTAAGAAAGCTGGGCAACAAAAAAGGCTCCATCCGAAAGGATGAAGCCTTTTTTGGGTGTAGAGTCTAACTAAACCCGTCCTACGCGTTGCTTGCAGACGTATCTTCGTTAGCTGCGTACCAGATAAACAAACCGAATGCGATTTTGTTAACTAAATCCGCGAGGTTATAGACAATGTTGACGGTTTCGGCGTTGGTACCGCCTGCAAGATAGCCCATGAAATATCCAATTGGATAAATCGCCCATCCTACAGTAACTACCCACTTCATCGCGCTGTATGAGCTTTGTGTGGCAGCAGAGGAGGAGCTAGCGCTCACTTTACTCGCCTCGCCGGCGTGGATTTCATAGAGGATGTAAGCCCATCCTATCATTCCGACGACAAATCCCACCGTGGCGTTCAAGTATCCGGCCTCACCCATGTAACCTGGAACAAGCATTACTAGCGATCCGATGAAAATTCTCCAAAAAATGCCGCCAGATACAGCTGCAACTGCCGCAAGTATCAGATAAAACTCAACTAACTGCAGCGGAACTGTAAGCAGCCAGTCTATGTACCTGAAAGTCGTTGGACTTTCACCCGTGGATACCCACATTTCGCGCATGTAAAAATAGTGGAATGCCGCAATAAAACAAACCAGTGCGATTACGTTGAGGGAAGTGGCCCACTTGCCTCCAATGCGCATTGATTCCATCAAGAAGAAAATAGTCGCTGCAGACATGGCCATCGAGATAAGCCAAAAAGAATATCCGACGAAGTCTCCTGATTGGAGCATCATCGAATCCCCGGAAGCCGCGAATGCTGCTTGGCCTGAAAACAGACCTATCATGGCAAATAGTGTTGTTAATATTTGTTTCATTTATTTCCCCTGTATCGGTGGTTTGAACGTTTTTTTCCGCTTATTTCGCTTTCGCAGTTTACATTGTACGACATTTTATAAAAAATGGTTCAATAAGACCAGTAATGAACTTTCCCGTTTAAAACTACGTAGTAAATTTTGGCGCGGTTTAACGAGCTGTAACGCGTAACGATACAAAAAGTAACAACAAGCGTAACACTGGTTACACTAGGCAATCTTATGACAATTAAAAATAGGCCTAAAATAAGCTCATTAATGCATATCAGCCGTACTCTGGCTGAAAAGACAGCGCTGACGGAACTATCACCGGGCTCTGCGCTGCACGACGCTATTCGCTTCCACTTCGCTACAAAAGGCTCGGAAGCCAGAGCAGCTCTTTGTCTTTCAGGGAGCCTTGCTCTCGGACTGCCCGCAGATTCCGCCGTTCGGCTAGCCGCGTCCGTTGAGACGTTGCACAATGCCTCACTAATTCAAGACGACCTCCAAGACCATGACGAATTTAGACGGGGAAAGTTGGCGATCTGGAAACAATTTGGTCCAGACATTGCTATCAATGCGACCGATCTTATGATCGCTAGTGCCTTTGAGCTAGTCGCCTCTGCCGGCCCGACTTCTGCCCATCGATTAGTCGCCACCATGAACCGCGCTATTAGCAGGACTCTTCAAGGGCAAACCAAAGATCTAAATGCAGGCCACGACCTTAATATTGATCAGGCGGTAGCGGTCGCCAAGGAAAAATCAGGACCGCTATTTTCTCTCAGTCTTGAGTTGCCGTTGGTTCTCTCCGGGCACTTCTATTTTTTAGAAAAAGCGCGCGATGCCGGAGCAGCATTTGGTATTGGATATCAAATTTTTGACGACATCCACGATTGTTTGCGAGATCGTGAATCTGGCAGTCTTTCAAATATGGCACTCTTACTCGAGTCTTCCAGCAGTTCCGAACTTGCATCACTTGAAAGCGTGGAAGATCTGGCTTCCCATTTTCTGAGCCAAGCTGCGTCCAGTGCCGCCTCTTTGCCGCACGGTTGCGGAGCTCTGCTTACGGAAAAGTGCACTGAGCTTCTAAGTGAACTCGACAGAGAAGCAGCGTGACCCGCGCGCTAGTTGTGGGCGGTGGTTTTGGCGGCATTGCTTCGGCGATCCGCCTCCGTGCCAAAGGATATGATGTACAACTTCTAGATCGATGCCCCAAACTTGGGGGACGTGCTCAGGTTTTTGAGAGAGACGGGTTTCGATTCGACGCTGGCCCGACGGTGATAACTGCTCCGTTTCTATTCGACGAACTGTTCGAACTGCACGGGCGGCGTCGTGAAGACTACGTTGAGTTTCGCTCGCTTGATCCCTGGTACAGGTTTCAGTTCTCTGACGGTGATGTTTTTGACTACGGCGGTGAGATTGAAGATACCGAGACAGAAATAGCGCGGTTTGATCCGGCTGATGTAGAAGGATATCGGCGGCTTGTTGCGCACTCTGAAAAAATCTTTGACGTTGGTTTTACCAAGCTTTCTGATCGGCCTTTCCATAAAATCGCTACCATGCTGTCCCAAATTCCGGCTTTGGTTTCTCTAAAGTGCTACCGAACGGTCTGGCAAATGGTCTGCGCCTATCTTAAAAACCCCAAGCTTAGACAGGCGTTTTCAGTGCAGCCTCTTTTGGTGGGAGGGAACCCATTTAATACCACCAGTATTTACGGCCTTATTCACTTTTTGGAGCGGCGCTGGGGAATACATTTTGCAATGGGCGGAACTGGTGCATTAGTGGAAGCTTACCGAAAGTTGATGGAAGAACTAGGCATTGAAATCAAGCTGAATACTACCGTCGACAAAAT
>DORE01000134.1:0-713 GCA_003514305.1 Gammaproteobacteria bacterium
CGAATCAGGACAAAGAAACGGGCGACTTCCGCCCAAGTCCGTCAGCCAATGCGTCCTGATTGGCCTAAGCGTCTGTATAGAGTGCTGAAAAATTGATTCAATCTAAGCCAATGGGACTGTCGAGGACGACAAATAGTTTTAAGGTAAAGAGTGTTTTCTTGACTAGCCAGCCCTGTCAGATGAAATTGTCTCTGATGATTCGAAGAAAGGCACAGCGGGGATCTAAAAAGGGAAAGGCGGAAGTTATAAAGTCGACAAAATCGATCAACCCCGATAAAGCGGGGCTGGTCGCACTGCAGATTTTGACAGGTTAGCGTCTTAGTCGCCCGAAGAGCCTAGGGTCTGGCGCTCCTTTTCTACAAGAAATTCAACAACTTCCAGCATCTCTTCTTGGGTAGGTACATTCTGGCCGGTAGTAATCAGATACTTCCCGTTTACAATAATGTTGGGGGTGCTTCTGATCTGATAGTCCTGCATCCGTTTTTCGGCCTGGTTGACCTTGGTTCTTACGGAAAAAGAATTAAACGCTTTCTCGAAGTCCTCGGTTGCCACGCCATGCTCAGCAAACAGAGATCCAATCTGACGCTCATTCTGAAGGCGATTACCCTGCAGGTTGATGGCGTCAAATACCGGCGTGTGCAGCACATCCAACTTATCCAAAGCCTCAGCGGTGTAGTACACCTGAGCGTGAATTTTCATTAGATCGTTCCACA
>DORE01000134.1:1107-4098 GCA_003514305.1 Gammaproteobacteria bacterium
AAGCGAAAGCAATGGGAACAGCCATACCAAAAGGCTTCAAGAACCTCAACCTTCGAGGAATCCTTGGTATTTACTGGATAGGGCAGTTCAGTATAGTGCGTTCCAACAACGTAACGTTCGATTTGCGCGGAGCTGAGGGAAGCAACGGGCAGCAGGCTGATAAAAAGTGCTATTTGCAAGGTACGTTTGATCATTTTGCGAATCCTTTATCGTGTTCTATGTCGGTTCCAAATTTGTTTCTCAATTTTTGCTTGATGTTTTTTTAGCATTAACCGGGTTTTTATTCAGTCCGTCCTGGCTAGGGCTGTCAATTAGCTCGATCAAAGAGTGTTTGGAGTAAGTCCGATGCGCTTAATTTCAACCAGTTACAATAAATTCATAGCTTAATGTAGGCCGGAAACATAACTAGCTAGGGCTTCAAGTTCAGAATCCGTGAGGCGCTCAACAATGGTGCGCATCATAGCGCTACTGTCATTCGCGCGCTCACCGGAACGGAAAGCTTTCAGCTGAAGCAGCGTATACTCAGGGTGCTGCCCACCTAACGCTGGGAATCCAGCCGGTCCGTTGCCCTTACCAGAAGGAGAATGGCAGGCAGAGCAGGCAGCAACCGACAGTTCTTTGTTGCCGCCACGATACAGTGACGCGCCCAGCTCTAATGATTCAGGACTCGCTCCCAGCAGAGTCGGCTGCTGGGACGAGTACCAGGCCGCGATATCGGCGATGTCTTCATCCGAGAGCCCAGCCGCCATCGCTGCCATGGTGGCGTTTACGCGCGCACCCGATTTATAGTCATTGAGCTGCTTGACGAGATAGCTGGCATTCTGACCCGCTAGCTTAGGGTTCATCGTTATTGCGCTGTTGCCGTCAGCGCCGTGGCAGCCCGCACAAAGCGCGGATTTAGCCTGGCCTGCCATCGCATCGCCTTCGGCGAAGGAAGGGCCAGCAAAAAGACAGGTCGACAAAGCGGTGACAATTACAAATACGTGTTTACTCATGGGTGTTCCTGAAAACCTCAACTAAATTCTCAAATGCGGAAATATGCCCTGGGCGGTGTGGTGCGCGGTGAGCGAGGGTACGATACTCCCCAACCAATCGGCAGCCACGGCGTAACGGGTTTCGTTAAGCGATATCGTTGCGTTTCTCCACTTCGCCCATCAAACCATGGCATCATTATAGCCTAATAGCGGCAGCGACACTACGCGCGAAAGCCGCAGGAAGCTTTGATTTTCGATGAATTTTAATCAGACTCACTTTAACACGAGTGCCGACAGGCTTGCCGGCTGTCCGCATGACAGCGTGGCCGAAATCGCATTTGCCGGACGCTCAAACGCCGGTAAATCATCCGCCATAAACGCGATTACAGGCCAGAAAGCGCTGGCCCGTATCAGCAAGACACCGGGACGCACGCAGCTGATCAACTTTTTTGAGGTGGAAAGTGGCCATTACCTGGTGGACTTGCCGGGCTACGGTTTCGCAAAGGTGCCGCTCACAATCAAAGAAAAGTGGCAGCGTGAACTCGAGAAATATCTGCGACAGCGCAAGACATTGGTCGGCCTGGTGGTGCTGTCCGACATTCGGCATCCCATGAAGGAGTTTGATCAAAAGATGGTCGCCTGGTCTGTCCAATCCGAACTGCCGGTTCTGCTACTGCTCACCAAGGCAGACAAGTTAAATCGGGGTGCCGCACAAAACATCCTGCTCAAGATTAAAAAGCAGTTTCAAGATGAAGCGTTGGTTCGAGCCAATCTGTTCTCAGCACGCGATGGAACCGGTATCGACAAGGCCCGTGATCAGCTATCGCAATGGTTTTTGGGAGCAGTGACCGCTGGCAGCAAAGTTTCTAAACCTGGCGATCAGTGAGCCTCATCCCAATTATTCCCGACACCAATGTCCACGACTAACGGCACGTCCAGCGCGGCCGCGGAAGCCATGCGAAACTTCACACCTTCACTCAAAAGCGCCACATCTTCTTCTTTTACTTCAAAAACCAATTCATCATGAACCTGCAGAATCATTTGCGCGTCGATCGGATCTTGCTCTAACCATTTGGCAATATCAATCATGGCCTGCTTTATAATGTCAGCAGCTGACCCCTGCATCGGAGCATTAATAGCAGTTCGCTGAGCCGCCTTACGAATCATCGCATTACCCGCATGTATGTCAGGCAAGTAAAGTCGTCGGCCAAAAAGAGTTTCTACGTAGCCTTTCTCATCTGCTAGAGCCTGAGTCTGCTCCATGTATACACGTACTCCTGGATACTTATGAAAGTACCTGTCAACGTATTCCTGCGCGACGCCGCGGTTGACATTTAACTGGTTGGCAAGGCCAAACGCCGACATTCCGTAAATGAGGCCGAAGTTGATGGCCTTGGCTGAGCGACGCTGGTTAACGCTGACGTCCTCGAGACTCACATTAAAAACATCTGCTGCGGTTGCACGATGAACATCCTGATCACTGTTTAATGCGGTAAGCAGCCCTGGATCGCGGGACAGATGCGCCATGATCCGAAGTTCCACCTGGGAATAGTCTGCGGCCAGCAATTTATATCCAGCATCCGCAACAAACGCCTGCCTTACCCGCCTGCCCTCTGCGGTGCGAATAGGAATGTTCTGAAGGTTCGGGTCGCTGGAAGAGAGTCTGCCCGTTGCGGCCACCGCCTGCTGGAATGACGAGTGGATTCGTCCGGTCACCGCATTGATCTCCAGTGGCAATTTGTCGGTATAGGTAGACTTTAACTTGTTAAGCGAGCGATGTTCTAGGATAAGACGCGGGAGCTCATAGTCCTTCGCCAGTTCCTGTAGAACCGGCTCAGCAGTTGAGGGCTGTCCGGTCTTGGTTTTCTTCAGAATTGGCAGCTCCAACTTCTCGTAGAAAATAGTCTGTAGCTGTTTGGGCGAGGACGGATTGAATTGCTCGCCCGCCAGCTCGAACACCTTACCCTGAATCCGCTCCAGCTGGTCAGCCAGCTCAGCGCTCTGCTTTTTGAGCGCT
>DORE01000043.1 GCA_003514305.1 Gammaproteobacteria bacterium
CGCTCGATTTATTTTGCCAACCAGCAAATAGTCCTGGGCTATCACTCGCCAATCACGAAAAAAAACCTGTGCTTCTTCGTTCGGCAGGCTGAGCATATTCGCCGGCGAGAGCGCTCGAAACTCCCCGACTTGCTGCAAATCGTCCATAACAATCTGATCGACATCCTCACTGAGAACGCCCATACCCTCCCAGGCGAAAGGGACAATAGCGATCGGAATTGGGTTATCGACTCCCTGGGTAATTTGGATACTTAATTCAGCCCGCGCATTGGCAGACAACAAACAGATCAGAAAAATAATGGCTCGGCTCATCATGACTAATTCAAAAGATCCTCAGGTTCAAATATCAAGGATAGCGATCTAAAATTCGCATTAAAAACATTGATTGGCAAACTCTGCAGCTCTCTAAATGGCGCTGCTCGATAAAGCGCGTTTTCTGCAGAGCGATCAAATGCCGAATCTCCACTGGACTCTGTAATGGCAGCGTCTAGGACTTCTCCGGTTGGTAGCATTCTGATACGTAGGATAGCTCGCATCCCATTGCGAGCGCTTGGAGGCCTTGACCACATCTCCTGTACAGCCCGTTGAATAAGAGCTGTCGCACTTTGCACCAGCTCGAACTCGGTCCTAGCCGCTTCCGCCGCCGAAGCCTCGGTTGCCTCCTGCTGTCGACGCCGCGCCGCTTCCTGCTGCCTGCTCAGTTCCTGTTCGGTCGCGATTTCTTGCTGACGGCGTCTTTCTATATCAGCCTCACGACGCTTCCTTTCTTCACGCTCGGCGAACGCCCGCTGTCTTTCGAGTTCTTCTCGCTCTCTCAGTGCTGCTTGTTGCTGCTCTAATCGCTGCTGCTCTGCTTCCCGCTGTCGTCGCACTTCCTGTTCCTGTCGTTGCTCTGCTTCCCGTTGCCGCTCCTGCCGTTGCTGCTGCTCCACGAGTCTTTGCTCCCTTAACTGCTGGTTCCGGAGTTGCGGGTTCTCATCGATAAAAAGTGCTTTGATTACCGTCGGTTGAATCAACTCTAAGGACTGAGCCTCAGGCGCGGATTGGAGATATAGCAGCGCAATAAAAATCACGATATGGATACCAAGAGCGGCAACAATCGATAGCGGATAACCGTTGTAGATCACAAGATTGCTCAGCGGAGTATTCATACCTACTGCAGTCAGCTAAGATCGAGCGGCTGAGTGATAAAATTAGGGTTAGTCACACCTGCTGCATTGAGCGTAGTAATCAGGTTAATCATTGAGCCCCAATCAGCTTGCTTGTCTCCCTCAATAAGCACCTGAATATCAGGATTTGCATTGATAATCCTTCCGACCTGCTCCCCGATTGTTCGAAGCGTTACTGACTGCCTTTCTTCTCCCATCGCGCCGATACTCAGGAAATATTCTCCAGCGGCCGTAATCGAGACAATAAGAGTCGCAATATTCTCATCGATTTCCAGAGGCTCATTGTTGGCCTGTGGTAAATTAACATCTATTCCCTGCTCAAGCATGGGCGCAGTAACCATGAACACTATAAGCAGCACCAACATGACGTCGATATAGGGGACAACATTGATCTCAGCCACCGGTTTGCGCTTTTTGCGGATCATCGTTTCCATAACTGACAAGCATCGCTTTTGGAGTAAAAATTAGTTGGCATGAATCTGGCGGTGAAGAATGCTAGAGAATTCATCGCTAAAAGTGATGTAGCTGCTTGTGACATGATCAAGCGTTGACGAATAGCGATTGTATGCCACTACAGCAGGTATGGCCGCAAACAATCCAATTGCAGTCGCAAATAAGGCTTCTGCTATGCCCGGCGCAACCACCTGCAGAGTCGCCTGCGCCTGCGTCGCTAACCCGAGAAAGGAGTTCATAATACCGATAACAGTGCCAAACAGCCCTATGTACGGCGAAACAGAGCCCACAGTAGCCAAAAAAGACAGATGCCTTTCAAGTTTCTCTTCCTCTCTTGAGTAGGCGACACGCATTGCACGCTGAGCACCTTCCATCACTGCCTCGCCATCAACGCTGGACTGCTGCCGCAGTCGCATAAACTCCTTAAAACCTGCACGAAAAATATTCTCCATTCCCACCATCTGCATATCTTCCCGCTGCATTTGCGTGCCTTCTTTATAAAGCTGGCTCAAATCCATGCCAGACCAGAACCTCTGCTCAAAGCTCAGCACACCTTTTTGTGCAGAGGCCAACACCAACCAGCGCTGCACTATAATCATCCATGACACTATAGATAGGGTTAACAAAATGAGAAACACCAGCTGGACAGCAGGGCTGGCATCAAAAATAAGATCTATTGGATTCAGTCCTTCATTCACTCTCTGATTCTCCAAGCCCGGTTCAGTGAGGGGTCTCTGCGGGTTAATGGCAACCGTAGTAAGGAAACCCCGTCATTGACTGTTTCGGCCAATTCGGCAAATAGTTTCGACCAATGGCATTTAACTTTGGTAAGTTGACTAGCTCATGTCTGAGTCAGGACAAAGCCGACTACAATCCTGTCTGAATCATGGCAATCGCGGCACCAGCTTTCAGCAACCGGCCTGATTGATTGAGCCACCCTTATTGCTTAACATCGAACAGGTCAGCAGCAAGGCCTTCTTCTTTGATTCCGAAATGCCGATAAGCATATTGTGTGGCGACGCGACCACGCGGCGTCCGCATGATAAACCCTTGTTGGATCAAATAAGGCTCAACCACATCCTCTAGTGTATCGCGCTCTTCACTGAGCGCCGCAGCCAATGAATCTATACCGACGGGGCCCCCTGAAAATTTTTCAATCAAAGTCAACAGGAGCCTACGATCCATCTGATCAAAACCATACTTATCAATGCTCAACATTTCCAGCGCGCCTTGTGCCGAATGATCATCAACGGTGCCTGTGTACTTGACCTCCGCATAATCACGAACGCGCCGCAACAACCTATTGGCGATCCGGGGCGTACCGCGCGAACGACGTGCTATCTCCTCAGCACCCTCTGCCGTGATTTCCGTCTCCAGGATGCCGGCGGAACGCTCGACGATCTGCTTCAAATCATCCGCAGAGTAAAACTCTAGTCTTTGAATGATGCCAAACCTATCGCGCAAAGGTGAAGTCAGCAAACCTGCTCGCGTTGTCGCACCTACCAAAGTAAAAGGGGGCAAATCCAGCTTTATAGAACGGGCCGCCGGTCCTTCCCCAATCATGATATCTAACTGATAATCTTCCATCGCTGGATACAGAATTTCCTCTATCACTGGACTGAGGCGATGAACTTCGTCAATGAAAAGCACATCTCCCTCGTCTAGATTGGTCAGCATGGCGGCAAGGTCTCCCGCTTTCTCAAGCACCGGACCTGAGGTTGTTTTTATGGCAACCTTCAACTCGTTGGCAATTATATTAGCCAGCGTGGTCTTACCCAGACCCGGAGGGCCAAAGACGAGTGTGTGGTCCAAAGGCTCCGAGCGATTGCGTGCAGCATTGATAAAAATATCCATCTGCTCCTTCACCTCGGCCTGACCGACATAATCCACCAATGAGATAGGTCGAATAGCTCGCTCCTGAGATTCTTCTTGCACATTGCTGTTGGGAGAGATAAGCCGGTCTTCGTGCATGGATACTCCAGACGCTAAAGCATGCCTTTGAGAGCGAGGCGAATAAGTGTTTCACTGTCTGCGATTTCTGGCTCAGACTCTAACACTGACGCAACAGCTCTGCTTGCCTGCTGGGGCTTAAAGCCCAGTGATTGCAGCGCAGTTTCTGCTTCCTTGCTGAGAAACGAGGCGGAGTGAGGGGTTGCGTCAGTCGAGGACACTCCCTCGCTGCCGTTCCAATCGCTGAGTCGATCCCGCATTTCCACTAGCAATCGCTCTGCGGTCTTTTTCCCGATGCCGGGCATTTTGACCAAGGCTGACAGGTCATTGTCTCTGACAGTCCGCACGAATTCCTCGGCTTCCATGCCTGAAAGAATGGCAAGAGCCACTTTCGG
>DORE01000057.1:0-884 GCA_003514305.1 Gammaproteobacteria bacterium
CGTCGCCAGGAAGTTTTCAAAATGCGCCAGAGCGTGCTCACTCAGCTTTACGCGGTAAAGCCAGATACTGAAGATCAGATCGACAATGCAGCAGGCTATGCCGTATTCACCAACGCCAGTGTCAACCTAATCTTGGCAAGTTTCGGTGGCGGACTGGGCGTTGTTATGGACAATGAGACCGGCAGGGAAACTTTTATGCGTATGGGCGAAGTAGGGGTCGGTCTAGGCGCCGGTATCAAGGATTTCCGGGCGATTTTTGTTTTCCATGACCGTGCAGCGCTTCAACGCTTTCTTGATGTGGGCATCTCAATTGGCGGCCAGGCTGATGCCGCAGCAAAGGCTGGCGACCTTGGAGCTGCAGTCAGTGGCGAGGCCATCGTAGACAATGTCACGATCTATCAGCTGACACAATCCGGCTTAGCGTTGCAAGCAACCATCAAAGGCACGAGGTACTGGCGCGATCCGCAGCTGAATTGAAGTTCGTAAAGACGTCAGTTTTGAACCAAAGTGCGCTTTCACCAGGACTGATTGTCAAACCGATCCATACTGATCGTGGTCCCTGCTCGCCCTTTTCCGACAATCCCTGAAGAATCAATCAACCGCAGCTTTTCTGAACTTGGCCGGTAAATAGCCTCATCGCTAACCAGTACAACTTGAGCTTTTTGGCGCAACTCTTCTGCCCGAGATTCATCTCCCATAGCGGCATACACCCTCGCAAGCGCCATGTAAAAGTCTGGCTCAGCCTTTTTCAGCCGCAAAGCGCTTAAAAATGATTCTTTCGCAAGGACAAGATTTTTCGCTTTAAAAGCGACCTGGCCCCTGGCAAAGTGATGGTATGGGTTTCGCTCATTGAATTGATGAATAGCCGCTTCATATTGCTCCGC
>DORE01000057.1:1287-4416 GCA_003514305.1 Gammaproteobacteria bacterium
TGGTAGCTGTACTCAGCCAGCTCGGCGTTTCCCAACTGGTTGTAAGCCGCTCCAATATTATTCCAGGCTATGGCCAGGTCAGGCTGCAGAAATAGTGCATTTTTGAAATAACCGAACGCTGCATCCAGATTTTCTGCTACCAATGCTTCGGCCCCCAAGTTGTTGAAAAACAGCGCTCGAGCGTAGAGATCATTAACTGCTCTCGCGGTGAGCTGCTGAAGCTGAATTTCAGGAGTGAAATCCACAATGTATTTGCGCTTGTAACCCAGATTGCCTGACGCGTTAATATGTCGGCTCAGAACCAGCAATTCCCCCCGCTTATCCCATTCCGGCCTGACCGCAACCGTCTGGAATCCTGCATCAATGCCTGCGTAGCGCGCCATGGCAACATACAAGTTCATTACTGATAGACAATTCCCCCGACGCAACTGGAATACTTCCTCAGCCGTGTGGGTCTGAGATTCAGAGTACTGAAGATTAAGATAGCTCTCGTTGAATAATAGGGCCTGGAGTTTGGCAACCCGTAACGCCGGACTATCTCCTTTATCAATCAGCCGATCAAGCATCTTAGTGATTTCCGAACCGATATAAAGGGGATCAATCTCAGGATATTTATCTGCTGACTGGGCAATAATTTCAGATTCTGCAGCTTTGTCCCTGGAAAATCCTGTTTCAAGATCAATACTCGAACATGCCGTGCCTATTACGACGACAGCGCAAACCCGCAATATCCTGTAAAAAGCACAATCTGCCATCTGATCTTTAAGTCTTTTCTACACCCTTGATGGCTCGGGGCCATATCAGTCCAAGCCGAGCACTACCAAAATTCAGTCGCCGTCATGCTCTTACGAGAAGACTGCTTATCATAATAGGTCACTTACCTACCTTGCTCCGAGTAAACGAGCTGAATAAGATTCTAGATATGACTCATTTCTTTCTTTTCACGACATTTACAAGACGGATCACATCCCGGGATAGTTAGGTCCTCCTCCGCCTTCGGGAACTACCCAGGTTATGTTCTGTGATGGATCCTTGATGTCACAGGTTTTACAGTGAACACAGTTCTGGGAGTTGATTTGAAAACGCTTGCCGCCTTCTGCTTCTTCGACCACTTCGTATACGCCAGCAGGGCAATAGCGTTGCGCGGGTTCATCGTATTTCGGCAAATTCACCTCCAACGGAATAGAAGCGTCGGCAAGGCGTAAATGACAGGGCTGATTCTCAGCGTGATTCGTGTTGGACAGAAAGACCGACGACAGCTTGTCAAAACTTATTGCACCGTCAGGTTTAGGATATTCGATTCGAGGGCACTCTGAGGCCAATTTGAGCTGCGCATGGTCTTCTGACTTATCGTGCACAGTAAAGGGAAACTTACCAAAAAAAATGTTCTGCTCAACAAATGCAAGAGCGCTCCCAAGCCAAAATCCAAATTTATGGAATCCTGCGCTGAAGTTTCTGGTCTGGTGCAGCTCATCGTAAAGCTTGGACTTTTTGAATCTACGGGAATATTCAACAATTTCGGAAGCTGGACTTTCGGTGCTCAGCGCCTCAAACAGCGACTCTGCGGCCAGTATCCCTGACCACATGGCAGTATGGCTGCCCTTTATCTTTGCGGCATTCAAAGTGCCAGCGTCACAGCCAATCAGCAGACCACCGGGGAACGTCATCTTTGGCAGCGAATTCAGGCCGCCCTTGATGATTGCCCGAGCGCCATAGCTAAGGCGCTTACCCCCTTCAAGATACTGCTTGATTACCGGATGCTGCTTGTACCTTTGAAACTCGTCAAAGGAACTGATATGCGGGTTGCTGTAGCCCAAATCTACGATAAGCCCAAGGGACACTTGATTACCTTCGGTGTGATAAAGAAAACCGCCGCTGCTCCCTGCATAAGAATTACCGACCATGGGATAACCGGCTGTGTGAACTACCAGCCCCTCTTCATGCTTGTGCTCCGGTATTTCCCACACCTCTTTGATGCCGATGCCATAGTGCTGAGGATCTGAATTCTCATCAAGACGGTACCGAGCGATGAGCTCTTTCCCCAGATGCCCTCGGCAACCTTCAGCGAAAATAGTGTATTTGGCGTGGAACTCAAATCCGGGCTCGAATGACGCTTTATGCTCGCCATCAGCGGATAGCCCCATGTCGCCCGTAGCAACCCCTTTAACGCTCCCATCCTCGTGGTAAAGGATTTCGGCGGCAGCGAAACCCGGGAAAACCTCGGCTCCTAACTCCATTGCCTGTTCACCGAGCCAGGCACATAAACTCCCAAGAGAAATGATATAGTTGCCGCGGTTATGCATGGTTCTTGGAACCAGCGGCGCAGGGAATTTATAAGATGATTCACTTCCACCAAGGTAGTAGATTGCATCCTTGGTAACGGCGGTTCGCAAGGGTGCGCCTCGCTCTTTCCAATCCGGAAACAATTCCGTCAACGCACTAGGCTCAAACACGGCCCCGGATAAGATATGGGCGCCGATTTCTGACCCCTTTTCCAGCACACAAATCGTCCATTCGCGACCATTGGCTTGCGCCAGCTGCAGCAATTTGCAGGCAGTCGCAAGACCTGCCGGACCCGCTCCAACAATGACTACGTCAACTTCCATTGATTCACGTTGCATGATGGTTCTCAGTTGCAAGTTTGGAATACTTCAGACGGGCAATTGCCAGGGCGAGCGTCACGTCGCCCGGCTAAACCACTGCCAAATGGGACCTTCATTATCCTCTTTTCAGGAAATCCTTGCAAACCAGACTGAAATCATCGCAGTAGTGCACACCCTGGAAAGGCATGTCGAATCAGGCGGCTAACAAGCAACTAATAACCGGGCTCTCAGTAAAGCCAGACAGTTTTGGATGGGCGACAGATCTGAGAAACCGAAGAGAACGCGTTACCCGCGCTTAGTGAAAACCATCATGTGTTGCCAAGGCAGAAAATCGAGAGTCCCTGTCCATTCTAGCCCGAAAACGCTCATCTCTTTGACAACCTGCTCTTCGGTCATTTTATGCAAAGGCCTTATGGGTACTGAGGAATCCTCTCCTCGATATTCGAGGAGAAAAATCCTACCTTCTGGGCGTAGCGCCTTGTAAATGCCATTGATCATCTCAAAGGGATGAGAGAACTCGTGGTAA
>DORE01000275.1:0-2206 GCA_003514305.1 Gammaproteobacteria bacterium
AATTCGAACTTGCCATGATCTGGCGATGGACGAACTGATCTCCGGGTGTCGGACAACATCCACCCCTAGCTTCTGCAGAGTTTCCGATCACGTAATCGCTGCCGAAGCCGACACGAAGCTTATCGGTTGCTTGCGGCGGCCGTTTGCTCGTGAAATCAACATATTACTTACAAATGAGACAACCGGCCGAGCTCAAGTGTGCGTTGAGCGTCGCCACGGAACGGTCGTCAATGGCTGGATCGATTTGTTTTAGAGGCATGAAAACGTGAAAAAACTATCGGGTGGAGAAGCTTTAATTCGCGCACTACATGATGAGGGTGTTGAGTTTCTGTTTGGTTATCCAGGTGGCGCTGTACTGCATATTTACGATGCGCTCTTTCAGCAGAATAAGGTAGAACATATCCTAGTGCGCCATGAGCAGGCGGCGACTCACGCGGCTGATGGATATGCTCGAGCCACTGGAAAACCTGGGGTTGTCCTAGTGACCTCCGGGCCGGGAGCGACCAATGCAATAACGGGCATCGCGACTGCTTATATGGATTCAATTCCTATGGTAGTTATCTCTGGACAAGTGGAAAGCCGGATGATTGGAAGCGATGCTTTTCAGGAAACTGACATGGTGGGCGTGTCGAGACCTATCGTAAAGCACAGTTTCATGGTGCAAAGTGCATCTGACATCCCCGCGGTTGTCAAGAAGGCTTTTTACATCGCATCAACAGGTCGGCCGGGTCCTGTGGTGATTGATGTGCCGAAAGACGCGACAGATCCCAAGTTGAAGATCGATTATGAGTATCCTGTAGATATTAAATTGCGGTCCTATCAGGTTCCGACGAAAGGTCATTCCGGTCAAATCAAAAAAGCGGTTGACGTTTTGCTGCGTGCTAAACGGCCAATGGTCTACACAGGTGGTGGAGTAATTCAGGGCGAGGGATGTGAAGAGTTGATCCAGCTCACGCGAGAGCTAGGTTACCCAATTACCAACACCTTGATGGGACTGGGAGCGTATCCGTCTACTGATAAACAATTCCTCGGTATGCTTGGTATGCACGGGACCTATGAGGCTAATATGGCGATGCATCACTGTGATGTTCTGCTTGCGGTCGGTGCGCGCTTTGATGATCGAGTGACTAACTCTGACACCAGTAAATTCTGCCCAGGTGCGACAATTTTGCATGTGGATATTGACCCGGCTGCAATTTCAAAAACGGTAGCTGCCGATGTGCCCATCGTTGGTCCGGTTAAGTCCGTGCTGAGGGAAATGATTGATCAATTAAAAAATAGCGCCAAATCGGTGGATGCGAAAGCGCTGGAGGTTTGGTGGAATCAGATAGATCAATGGCGGGATAAACAGTGCCTAGCGGTTGAACCAGCAGAAGGAGGTATTATCAAGCCTCAACAGGCTATCAAAGCTTTGTATGAGTTAACCAACGGCGATGCGTTTATTTCTTCCGATGTGGGTCAGCATCAAATGTTTGCCGCGCAGCATTATGGATTTGATAAGCCCAGGCGCTGGATAAATTCAGGTGGACTAGGCACCATGGGTTTTGGCTTCCCTGCCGCAATGGGGGTTCAATTCGCTTATCCTGACGCACTCTCGGTTTGCGTCACCGGCGAAGGCAGTTTCATGATGAATCAGCAGGAGTTCGCTACATGCATGCAGTATGGACTGCCGATTAAAATAGTATGCCTAAATAATGAAGCACTTGGTATGGTAAAGCAGTGGCAAGACATGCAGTACGGCGGCCGTTATTCCCACAGTACCTACTCAGAGTCCTTGCCGGATTTCATAAAACTGGCTGAGGCGTATGGCCATGTAGGAGTGCGTATCGAGAGACACGATGAATTACATCGCAAGATGAAGGAAGCGCTGGAGATGAAAGATAGGCTTGTATTCATCGATGTTCTCGTCGATCCAGCCGAACACGTATATCCAATGGCCATCAAGGGCGGCGCCATGAAAGATATGGTGCTGAGCAAGACGGAGCGTACTTGATATGAGACACATTATTTCAGTTCTTTTAGAGAATGAACCAGGTGCTCTTTCGCGAGTTGTTGGGTTGTTTTCTCAGCGCAACTATAACATTGACTCTCTCACGGTTGCGCCGACTGAAGATCAATCGCTTTCTCGACTTACGGTAACTACAAGTGGTGATGATGCCCGGATTGAGCAAATTACCAAGCATCTCAATAAGCTGGTTGATGTTGT
>DORE01000275.1:2588-4843 GCA_003514305.1 Gammaproteobacteria bacterium
AAAGCATCGGGTGCACAACGGGCTGAGATAGCTCGTACGGTAGACATTTTTCGTGGTCAAATTGTGGATCTCACGGCAAGTGTTTTTACGATTCAGCTTGCAGGCGCCGAGGATAAACTCGATGCGTTTATCGCAGCTTTGGGCGAGAGCATGGTAGTGGAAGTTGCTCGGACTGGTGTATCTGGTATTGCGCGCGGCGAAAAAACACTGGCGCTGTAAGGGCAGACAGCCCTATCGCTGTGCCTAGCGGTTGCATGGCCGTCAAAATTAAATGTTATTACGGTTAAGTAAAACACCTAAATAACTTTCTTCATAGTGGTCATGTAATTGCGCAACTTCTTGCCGACGACTTCGATAGGGTGTGACCGGATTGCATCGTTAACGGCAATGAGTGCGGCATTATCTATGCCTTCATCGGCTAACTGCAGGCCTTTTCCAATTACGTCGGTATCGATCTTTTTCATAAAGTCTTCCAGCAGCGGCACACATTGATGCGAGAAAAGGTAACAGCCGTATTCTGCCGTGTCGGAAATAACCTTGTTCATTTCGTAGAGTTTTTTCCTGCCAATGAGGTTGGCAATAAGCGGAACTTCATGAAGTGATTCATAGTAGGCTGACTCGGCTATTACACCACTGTCGGTTAGGCTCTCAAAGGCTAGTTCCACGCCTGCTTTAACCATGGCGGTCATGAGGATTCCATGGTCGTAGTATTCCTGCTCAGAAATTGCAATGTCTCCCGCTACTGACTTTTCGAAATCGGTCTCTGCGGTCGCGGCTCGCCATGCCAGTAGGTTCGCGTCATCGTTGGCCCAGTCTTCCATCATCCCGGCTGAAAAACGTCCGGTGATTATGTCGTCCATATGTTTGTTGTAGAGATCCCGCATGATGTCCTTGAGTTCATCAGCTAATTCATTAGCAATAAGTTTGGCAGGGTTGGAAAGCCGATCCATCATGTTTGTGATGCCTCCGTGCTTCAGCCCTTCAGCTATGACCTCCCAGCCATGCTGAACTAGTTTGGAGGCGTATGCGGCATCAATGCCTTTTTCGACCATCTTGTCATAGCACAGCAATGAGCCTGTCTGCAGCATGCCGCAAAGAATGGTCTGCTCGCCCATGAGGTCGGACTTTACTTCGGCGATGAACGAAGATTCTAAAACGCCGGCTCGATGTCCTCCTGTGGCGGCGGCATATGCTTTAGCGATCTCCAGGCCGTCCCCATTGGGATCGTTTTCAGCATGGACCGCAATTAGTGTCGGTACACCAAAGCCACGCTTATATTCTTCTCTGACCTCACTACCTGGACTTTTAGGTGCAACCATCACAACAGTAAGATCATCACGAACCTGCATCCCTTCCTCGACGATGTTGAAACCGTGAGAGTAGGCCAAGCAGGCGCCTTGTTTCAAAAGCGGCATCACCTGATTGACCACGTCACTGTGCTGCTTGTCGGGCGTGAGGTTCAAAACTAAATCTGCGCTGGGAATTAGGTCTTCGTACGTGCCGACCGTAAAGCCATTTTCAGTCGCATTTTTCCAGGAAGTCCTGCGTTCGGTGATGGCAGCGTCTCTCAAAGCATAGGAGACATTGAGTCCACTGTCCCGCATGTTCAGGCCTTGATTCAAGCCCTGCGCCCCACAACCGATGATGACAACTGATTTGCCATTCAGTTTTTCAACGCCACCAGCAAATTCGCTACGATCCATGAAGCGGCATTTGCCAAGCTGTTCCAGTTGTAGCCTCAGTGGCAAGGTATTGAAGTAGTTCATTAGTAATTGGCCTTCTCATTGATGAGTCGGAGAGATAAAGAGGGGAATCTTATAGCAATTGAGCTTTAGGGTAAATTGCAGAAAAGTTGACGTAACCGGTTCAATTGGGCTGTATACTGTTATTTTTAAATTAGAATCAGGACTAAAATGCAGGATCCAAAAGACGATTCAGAATACCCAAGTTCAGAAGCAGAAGGTTCTTTGAGCCAAGACTTTAATCTGCCTATCGATGAACATGAGGAACTAGTCTCAAAAGGTGGTAAACAAATCAGGCTGCGTGGCGTTTACCTTTTGCCAAACTTATTAACTCTCGGCGCTTTGTTTGCTGGTTTCTACGCGATCATTGCCGGAATGTCTGGAAATTTTAATGAGGCTGGATGGGCGATAGTCGTAGCAGGGATTTGTGATGGTTTAGATGGAAGAATTGCGAGACTGACAAACTCTCAAAGTGCTTTTGGAGCTGAGTTCGATAGCATGTCTGATATGGTG
>DORE01000015.1 GCA_003514305.1 Gammaproteobacteria bacterium
AGCGCGGAGCTCCAACTGGCCGCGACAGAGAATCTGGAACAAGCTATAAAGAAATCGCCCGACGTTTTAATGCTCACCCACGTCAATTTTCGAACGGGAGCGGTGCATGATATGCCGCGGCTGACCGATCTGGCTCACGACAACGACACGCTTGTAATCTGGGATCTGTCCCACAGCGCAGGTGCGATAGAACTGGCGCTAGATGACTGCCAGGTCGACTTCGCCGTCGGCTGCGGCTATAAATTCCTAAACGGCGGTCCGGGAGCCCCTGCATTTCTCTATGTTGCGTCACGACATCAGGCCAGACTTCACCAACCGCTACAAGGGTGGATGGGTCACAGGCAGCCCTTTGAATTCGAGACTCACTACGAGCCTGACGAAGGCATTAACCAACTACAAACCGGCACACCGGGTATCTTGTCTATGTCAGCTCTGGATGCTTCTCTCTCTTGCTTTGAGGGCATCAGTGCCGTCCAGCTCCGGGAAAAATCGCTAGCGTTGAGCGAAATGTTTCTGTCCCTGCTTGAAAGGGACTCGATCTGCCAGGAGCTAACTCTGGTATCGCCGCGAGACCCACAGCTGCGGGGAGCTCAGCTGAGCTTTTCCCACAGCCAAGCTTTTCCGATTAGCCAAGCACTGATAGAAGCAGGAGTGATAGTTGATTTTCGCTCCCCAAACCTGATCAGACTCGGTTTTTCGCCTCTGTTTCTGTCTTTCGCCGAAGTTGCCCAAGGAGCTTTGATCCTCAAACAAATTATTTCGGAACGACTATTCCGGGACGAACGCTTCTCCGTCAGAGCAAAGGTGACCTAACCATTACCCGTGCTGAACCGCTAGAAACACCTAATTAAACGTCTCCAAGTCCCATTCAGCTGGATGTGTAAACAATCGGAGTCGGCCCTGATTTTGCTTTACTCGGGTGTAGAACTATACTTGTCGGAGTGGCATTGTGATTTCGTCTACTTCCACCTTACCTGGTCCCATGAGTCATTTCACAGGCTGCGAAACACAGGTTTACAGCGCCAAATAAATTGCGAAAAAGCGCCTTTCGCATAGACAATTCGACTTCGGGTCAGCATGGACAAATAAACTAAGTCGCCATGAAAAATCCGCTTCATTACGTCAAAGTTGCAGCCGCTAAAGCATTAACCAAACTGGTGATGCAGGCCTTAGCCAATGCTCGCTCAGAACCACAAAATCGAGCTTCCTGGCCAACTAAAGCGCAGGCTTCTGGCATCAGCAAACGCTTCATGAAAAACTTCAATAACTACTTTGATGAAATCGGTATCCCGCTGATCGAACAGGCTAAATCTGAAACCGACGAGTTCGCCAGCCTGAGCCAGATTGGCCACTACCATCTTGAAGCTATGGTAGCCATGGAAGGGATGGTCAAACAACGTCGCGAGGCTGAAATTGCCGGAATGTCGAGTTTGACTGTAAGACTTGAATCAATGTTACCGGGCATTCGTGTAGATGAGGCCAACAACCCGTTTGATCCTGAACAAATAGCAGATTGTTTCAATGAGGCTATCAAGCCTATGGAGCTAGAAGCCCAGCATCTACTGAAAGTTTATGAGGAATTCGACAAATCTGTATTCGGCGAGCTAGAGTCAATTGTCGCTGAAATCAACACCATGATGATAAGTATGAAGGTTCTGCCCGAACTGGAAACGCACCCACAAGATTCAGCGAAACATCTCGAGGGTAAAGTCGCCGAGCATGCGCAGCCATTACTTCAGCAGGTCGAAGAAAACCCGAAGATTGAAAGCGAACCGGAATCAAAGTCGGCTCACGACTCCTCTCAATCCTCCGTAAATGAGAATTCGAAGTCAACAGAACAGACGCCTCCTGCTGTGAGCGCATCGAAAATCGCCCGAACTGACTGGCTTGCTCACATGCAGCAACTCCTCCACAGCAAAAGTGGCCAGTCTCACGCACTGGTCAAGCACGCCACTGAAAATGTCGAAATTGCATCAAACACAGAAATGGCAGCTGACGAAGAGCGAATGCAAGTGCAGCAAGAGTCGCTGCTAGAGCTGCTTGACAGAGTTCAGTTTAACCTTCAAAACTCCTCCAAAAACAGTAGCGCGCCCTCAGAGACGAATGCCGCCGGAGTTGCACAAGCCATCAATGAATCTCTCAAACAAGCCCAAGAAAATGGCGAACTCGGCCCGATACAAGCGCAATCGGCAGATGTGATCAACTTAATAGTGGTTCTGTTTGACATCATTGAGAAAGACGAAGCACTTCTTGCAGTTCTGAAAGAATTGGTTCGCCGAATACAAATCGTGATGATGAAGATCGCGCTCCGAGATACCTCTTTTTTTTACTGCCAAGATAACCCTGCTAGAAGACTCATTGATGAGCTCATACACGCAGGAGTTGGCTGGACACAATCATCAAAACTCGACGCCAATCCTGTTTACCACACAACAAAGCGCATCCTAAAAATGTTGCTTGACGAACCCAAACCAGACAACGATTACATCGAAACCTTGCTCGGCGAACTTCGACAAGCAAAAACTCGCGCACTAGGCAAAACCCTTGCTTTGGAAAGCCGTATTCTCAATTTACCAACTCTTACGGATCACCCTGACGATATTGATGCCTTCGTGCGCCAGAAAATTCATGAGCGTATTCGCAACCGTGACCTTGACCCATTCATTCAGATTTTGCTGAAAACCTACATTCACAATTTCTTGTTTAAATTAGTCACCCGAGAAGGCTTTAAAGGCCAGTCGTGGAAATCAGTTGTTTCCACGCTCGATGTTCTACTTTGGACCATGCAACCGGAAAAGCAGTTCGGAGATCTCGAGAGGTTCAAGCGGGTCAATCCACGACTACTTGAAAACCTGAGCAAATTTTTGAGCATCGGAGGCGCCTCAAAAAGTAAGATCACAAAGATTATGCGACAGCTGAAGCAAATACAGGAGTTCACCTTCTATCAAGCTGAAGCGGGCATAAGGCCAGAGCACTCGGAAGATCAAGAATCGTTTACCAGCAATGTGATACTTTCTACCCGCGGTCGCAAAGAGGTTCCGCCGCTTAAAAAAGACGATCCCAATGTAGTGCGAATCGGCGGGCTCCCGCTCGATTCTTGG
>DORE01000052.1:0-15967 GCA_003514305.1 Gammaproteobacteria bacterium
TAGGTAAAGAAAGGAACTGAGAATTCGATAGGTTAAACAGAAGGAATGTGTTGGTTTATGAACTCGTTTCTCTACTCCTTGATGATAGAAACTTCGAGGCGGCATGCTCTTCAATGTGGGTTGAAGAGCATGCCGCTTTCTTAATCAAGTCCTTTTCTTGTTGCGATTGATATAACCCAAACTACAGGTCTTAGACATTTCAAATGTGCGTGTTCCTGCTTGGCACGCTGGTTAAATCTCTGAGATGGCTATGTGGTTGCTACAACCTCATAGTTACTCGGCTCCGCTATCCCGCCGCCCATGTTCTGCGTTTTTACCTCCACCACATGTCTCTGGCAAGTAGCGCCTACTTAGGGCGTCTACTGTAACCATGTCCGCCAAGCAATCCCATTTGATGGTGTCATCTTCTTGGGCTCGCGCGATGAGCAAAAAGCCAGACTTAATGTCTTCAAATCGTGTACCAAATTCTGTCATATCCACAATGGCTCTTAGAGTTCCGGTGCGCAATTTGTCGGCAGCAGGTACTCCTAACTCGCCTGCTTGGTAGTCCACATCGATAAGAATTCCACTCGGAACATGAGAGTGCAGGTTAATGTCTGCTTCTGACTGTGGCATCTCGCCGTTGGTTTTGAAGTAATCTTCAATAGTGGCCCGAAGCTCCAAACCTAGGTCAACGGCATCAGACACAGCGTTTTCAATCCTGGAGTTGTGGAAAAAACCAAAGGCAACTCCGGTCAGTACAGCCACTATCATTGGGTAGACAAACATTTCGGAGGTGGTTAGCACAGTCTGTCGGTTCGCTTTTTGTAGGTTTGCCATCGGGCTCAATTCCGGTTGGAGATAGTGATTCCCAGCACCATTGCGGGCGCGCTTTACGATGCAATTTCCATACCAGAGAGCTGTAATTTTTTCCAATTTTCCTATCGTATGCCAACTTCTTCGCACCATATTAGTTAGGGTCTCACCGAGCCTGTCTGTGTGGCACTCGGCTATTTCACTTCCCTTTCGCGAAATGACCTCTGCCTTCACGGCTCCCGGAGAGAGCTGCGTTTAGGAATGAGGAGAGCCGGGCATCAAATATATTTGTCAAGCTAGGCACAGTAATTGCGTGTAAAAAAGATCATGACCTATCTACAACGTTCCACGCCTTGTTTCTTGCGAGATCGCACCGATTCTGTGCGCATCGCCTCCTTTCGTCTCAAAAAGAGGCGATGACCGATGGGATCTTTGGACAATATGAGCGAAAAGCTCGATCTCCTGTTCCAGAAGATCAACCTTGGAAGTACTGTAAAAACCGCCGGAAAAGAAATTCCGCCAGCAATTATGGGCGTTGCACTGATCTTTGTCTGTGTCCCGATCTGGGGCTATCTGGAATTCGAGGGTCAGAATAATCTTATCGGTGTTCTCGTGGTTATCCTTATGGCCTGGGGCGTCAACCAGTTGGGCGCGATGAATCTGGGTGACGGTATCGGTGAGGAACCAAGCGGTCACTCAGTCGATAAGACCAAAACAATCGGGCATCCAACGCATGCGAATAAAACTGAGTCTACTAAGCATATTCGGTTGGCAAGACTTGCATTTGCGGGAGTAATGATTGCGTTAGCAGCCCTCTATCTGACGAGAAATATCGATCGATATGAAAGTTTGAACATTGAGTTTCGTTTTAACGACTTGGTTGAGTTGGTCGAGCCCATTCAAGACACGGTCGAGGCTTCTCTGCTAGCTGGGAGCGCTTCCGGCATCGATTTTCTTGATAGCGGATATGGAGGGTTGCCCGATGAGGCGCTTGTCACTGCAGAAGCGCACGGAGTCTCGGTTATCGACGGCCAGATCATTGCGACGTGGATGCATGATGGGTCTGACCTGCACGGAGCGACATATATTCTTACCCCGATAATTAAGGATGGCGAAGTTGAGTGGGCAACCACTGGGACTTGTGGCGGTAATAACGCCTGCTAGATAGACAAAAATCAAATTTTCGTCTAATCGATTAATTTTAACTTTCAGCCGAATCGCTCAGGAGTAGCATCAATGACTGATCAATCCGTATACGCTCTCGATATGAACGAACTCCGTAACTCAGCGGATCGCTCATCGCCTGAGAAGGGAGCTTCTGGAAAGCCAATAGTGCGCACTGAAGAGGGAATCATTACCGAGGGTAGTAAAGTAGTGTGGGACAGGAAGGCCATCCTATGGGCCTTGCCCCAGCCGCTTCTGGTAATCGGCTCAATGCTCCTGGCCGCCGCCATTATGGTGAACCAATGGGGTGGAGAGTATTACCGTGTGTGGACTCTGGTTGTTGCAGTTTCTTCTACACCGTTATTGCTGATCGCGGAACGGTTCTGGGCAAAGAAACAGTCCTGGCTACTCCAGCCCGACGAGCTGGCAGAGGACGTGTTCTGGATGGCTTCAGGTGGCCTTCTTTGGGGGCCTATCATTTCCGATCTATACCGGACGCCGGTCTCTGATGGGTTTCTAGCTCTGCGTGATATGTCTCCGCTGCAGATTGAATTTCAACCTACCACAGTGCTTGGGCTGATTGGTGCCGCGTTGTGCATCCGGTTCGTTTCGAGCTTCTTCTACTACTGGTTGCATCGTGTCCAGCATGAGTCACTGTTCTGGTGGCGTATCCATGCGACTCATCACCACATCACCAAAATGAGCGTGATGCGCGGTGGTCGTACCCATCCACTTGAATACTTGGCGCTTGGCCTCGGCACACCAATGGCTTTAGCGCTGATGGGTGCGAGTGATGAAGTTTTCGTCGTGTCGGCTGCGTTCGGCATGTGGAATGGCAAATTTAATCACTCTAATCTGCCGATGGTTTCCATGCCGGTTTGGGACTGGTTCTTCGCAACTGCCCAGCAGCACCATTGCCATCATGCACTTGAGCGCCGTCAGGCTGACTCCAACTATGGCTGCGATATTATCTTCTGGGACCGCGTTTTCGGAACTTATTGCGGAGATTCTGAAGTTGGACGTACAGGTGCAGGTAGAGGTGTTCGCCTTTCAATAAAAGATCAACTCATGCTGGCTTTCTATTCAGATAAGCGCCTTAAAAGTTTGTAGGACCTAAACCGACGCGACACTTGTAACCAAATAACTCAGTGCGCTGAAACCTCCCGGCAGCACCGGAAACTGTCTACTTTGCGGGCCTGTCAAGAATGAGACCACTATATATCCGGGGTGTACTCGACCGCATATATAGATTTACCAGACTGTGTGATGGCTCGTCCGATGTTAGAAGCGATAAGTTATTGGACACTTGACAGATTGGTCGTGTGATTCGGGAAGGTATAATTCATATGGAAATCAATCCGTCTCCTGAATTACACTTGGAAGAGATCAAAAATTTACGGTTGCCCCATGCCCTCATAGTTTTCTCTGCAAAAAGCTTCTGCGCAGATATATGGGAGATTTGAGTAATTTGAAGAAAACGTGTCAATGGCAGTCAGTCCTCAAAACTGACCTGGTGCCATTTATTGGAAGGAAGGGAAGATGTATTTCTGTTGCGCTTTTGACTTAAGTAGTCGTTAGCCTTCTTGTTCCGGATCCCACCATGACGCCGGCTTCTTGTCCGTGCAGTTTAATGCAACCGAGATCAAAAAAAATTTTGGCAGCAGAAAGCAGAATACGAAACACTCGGTGAAAGTTCATACAAGAAATAGTAGTGGTTAGATCCTCACACATATGATTCACAGCTCGAGTCGATCACGCTCTAAGTAAGTTTGCAGAATCCCTGCTTGCCAAAAGGCAATTTCTTTACGTCCTGTAAAACGAAATTTAGAGCCAACTAATATTTTGCCCTATGATTACAATACGAAATCTACAGCTTTGGAGAAATACCCATACATAAACCTCTGGTAATAAGCAGCCTCCTTGGTGGACTGACAGTCGTGGGGCTAGGCTCCTGCTCCGGCTTAGGTTATGACCACGTCTCTGACATTGCAGCGAACCTGAACACAGCAGAAGGCATGATTGATGCCTTTTACTCCTTCGATTCCAGGTTACTTTAACCGTTCCTTAGCGAGGCCGGCGATGCTGAAGACGGCATTCTTGGCTACCAAGCCTGGGCTGAAGGTGGGAATTACATCGTACTTGAGAGGGCGCCCTGTGCGCTGGAGTCTGAAGGTGTTATCGCCTGTGCAATCACTGTGCAGGACGATCCTGTGGTAGCGTTGGAAACCGGTTTCAATGTAACGGATACCTTTCACATCGCCTTCGCGAAGGGTGTCATTGTCGATGTTCAGACAAGCCCTGATGATCAGCCGATATACTATGAAGCAAAAAAGTGGGTAGAAGAAAATCTTCCTCAAGTAATGCAAGGACCTTGTAAGAGAGAAGAGGGATTTAGAGTAACTCCACGTGACTGCGCAAGAGCAATGACTGATGGCTACAGGCAGTTTATGGATGTGATGAAGGCGGAGGAAACGCATGCGTTTATCCCGGATGAATTCGAACCACCAGTATTGGTTGAAGTCGACGGATTTATACTGATACCCCTTGGCCCGGCACTAGCAGAGATCGATCACGCTGCCTATCTGTCTTCTATTGAGCATCTGCAGGAACCCTTCACTCGAAGCGAAAGTTGCCCACATGCAGACATCGACGATGAAGCGGCTTTGCAGGACACAATAAATGAAGAAGCGCGTTTCAATGCCCGTGAGTCTTTTGATTACGCTGTGCTCACTCCAGACGGTGAACGCGAGCGTGGCTGTGTTTATGTTAGACCGACGCTTAAGCCTGGTTTTGATGCCGAGGTTTCCCTGTGGGTCACCAAAGCGGAATTTGATGCTGGCTTTGATGAGAAACTATATGCGTGGACTGTGTAGTGGATGGCCATTCTCAGAAGTGGCCTATCCAGGTCGCGCCATCGACTGGGCCACTTGGGATCAGCTATGAACGCCTCAAAGATCTTTCAATCTAGTTTTGGAATAGAATGCTAGCGCGAGTTGGTCTTTTATCGACAAAGAAATACATTTACCTGCCCCGATTTGCCCGACTGTGTCATCATCACAGTACGTTCCAAACACACGGTCCCATAAAATTATTTGGCAACCATAGTTTGAGTCAGCCTGACTGCGCTCGGCTGCATGATGAGCCTGGTGTTGCGGCGCTGTCGCAAACACCCAGTCATAGATCGGTAACGTTTTGATGGGTAGATTGGAGTGATTAAGGGTACCGTTCCACATGTTGAACGCACCAACTACCGCGATCACTCCATCATTGGCACCAAGCACGGCTAATGCTACCGGCGTGCCGATCATAAGTGTTACCCACTCAAGCGGATGCGTGCGATCGCCACGCATGCAGCCCATTTTGGTTATGTGGTGATGAGTTGCATGGATGCGCCACCAGAACAAAGATTCATGTTGTATGCGGTGAAGCCAGTAGTAGATAAAGCTTGACGTAAGCATCACCACCAGCGCACTACTCATGGTGCCGAGAAACGAAGTGGGCTCGAGTGATATGTTCAAAGGAGCAATATCCCGCAGGGCTTTAAATCCCTCGGAAACCGGAGTCGAGTAAAAGTTACTGTAAAATGGCACCCAAACAAATGCGCCCATTGTCAACCACATAACATCTTCCGCGATTTCCTTGGGTTCTAGGAGCCAGTCTTTGCGCTTGGTCCAGATGCGTTCAGCAAGCATACAAATTGGAATTGGTATAATTATCATGATTGCGGCAAACAGCTCATGATCCATCCATTCCAAAGCCACCATGGTGCCCACAAGAATCAACGAGCCCATCACCAGAACCGGTTGCACCATCATCCAGACGATATCGCTTAGTTTGGATGGCGCAGGGGAGGCAAGGCTGCCGCCTGGCTCGGCTTCTAATCCCTCAATGACATTGGTTGACTGGTCGCTCATTAAATTTCCCCCAGGCGAATCTTATGCAGACGTAGATACCGATTTTAATGCAAAAACCCCGCCAAGAATGCGCAAATCTGTCTCCCTGAATTTGGTGCGATGGTTTGGTTGAGCTAAATTTCTTTGAGCTTTATCTCTAATGATTTCAGGGGTTAAGAAAAGGCGGGCGAGGATGAGCCGCTGGCTACGAGTACACTTTATGCGATTACTCGAATCGGACTGCTTGGCCGAAACTATTTAGCCCAAAAATATTGCAACCTCGGCACTAAAAGCGTGCATAAACCCGAGCTTCGCAAAAAACAAAGACTGCAATAATCGAGTTACGAGGTTCTCCTTTACGCAAGAACTTATTTGGCATCAGCCAGGTAGGCTCGCCAACCGCCATAGTGAGAGATATTGATGGCGCCAGCGAGGCCTCCTTCTTCACAAATAAAGCCGGCTACCTGGCCGCCTGATTCCAACGCTACTTTGCCAATGCCAAGTGGCGATTTGACTCCTTCAACAAAACTACCGAATTCGCTCATGGGCATTTGCCACACTTCTACTTCAATAGCGACACCTGACTTCTTTGAAACCAGCGCAGGGCGTTTTCCGTCCGGCAAGGCAAAAAGCTCATAGGCCGCCAAGGTTCTGGTCTGGCACTTCAAGCTGGCGCCTCGATCAGTTAGCTGCCAATTTAACGGCTGTCCGGCCAAATGAGCGCCGCAAACAACCACATCGACGGTGCTATCTGGAAGGGATCGTGAGACCCTGGTATACGATTCGAATTCATTGGAAGTTGCGCCGAGAGGTAAGCCAAGTTTCTCTTGCAGAACACCAGAGTAACTCAGCAAACGTATGTCAGTGAATGCTCGGGCAAAAAGTGTGACTCCCCAACTTACACCGGATTCAAGCTTGCCCACAGGCACGGCCGTCGCTGCATAGTCCAGCAGGTTTACGAAATTGGTGTAAGTGCCTAGTTTGGAATTAAGAACAATCGGTTCGTTCTGTATCTCAGCTCGGCTATAACAGCTTGGGGTGCTGGGTGTGAGAATAAAATCGACCTGTGCCAATTCTCGATCACACAGACGCTTAAGAGCCTGCAATTTGTATTGCGCAGCATAAGCGTCAGTGACCTCGAAGTTTTCAGTGGCGGAAAGTATGTCCTGTATAACCGGTAACATATCGGTTCTGTTTACACCTTGGGTTGCCCATGCCCGTTCTGCAATCCACGGACCTTCATAGAGAAGTTTCGCTACGGTCAGAAATGGTTCGAACTTGATAACTTTTGCTTTGCCGCCCATTTCAGACAGTAGTTTGCAGACGAACTCAAACAATTCCTCTGCCCGAACATCTCCGTCGAAATCTAGTTGATCGGGAACTCCGTACTGAAAGGAACCGGCGTTTACCTCTAGCCGAGAGTAATAGTCCAATGAGTTAAACGCGACGTTGTTGCGGGAGTAGGGATCATGATCATCTTCTTGAGCTGCCACTTGAAAGACACTCGCGGCATCTTCAGTCGTTAACGCGAAGATAGAAACACAGTCCAGTGACCTGCAAGCAGGCACAACACCATATGTACTTAATAATCCTTTGCTGGGCTTGTGACCAATAAGGTTATTAAAAGCAGCTGGTACGCGACCAGAGCCTGCTGTATCCGTTCCCAATGCAAACGAAACCTGTCCTAGGGCAGTTGCTATTGCAGATCCGGCACTGCTGCCACCACTTATAAAATCAGGATTGAAAGCATTTTTCCCTTCGCCGAAAGGGGAGCGCGTACCAACCAATCCTGTTGCGAACTGATCAAGATTCGTTTTGCCCATTGGGATCGCGCCGGCATTGATTAGCAGCTCAACGACGGTTGCCGAATGCTTTGGCGTGTACGTGAATGAAATACAAGCTGCGCTGGTAGGTACCCTTCGTAAATCGATGTTGTCTTTTATTGCAAATGGGATACCCCACAGCGGGCACTCATCTTTTTTTTTGCGTTTCAAGGCGTCGAAATAGGGCGATTGCTCCTCTTCATTAAGCAGATAAATCCAGGCGTTGTAATCACTTTGAGCTTCAGCCTGAGAGCGTAGTTTTGCAAACAGACTCTCAGGAGTTTCGGTGCCAGTATTATAAGCTTCATGGACTGATCGAATGGTTAGATTCATTGCATCTGGCATTTGCGTACTCCTTTACAAGCCAGCCAAAGCAGGCATTGTCCAGCCTGGACGTCCTGACCATTGCCAACCCAGACTTTGCCTACTACACCTGATTGCGGTGCCGTAACAGCTATTTCCATTTTCATGGACTCGAGAATCAAAAGAGTCTCCCCTTCAGCAACAGTTTGGCCGGGTTGAACTTCTATCTTCCAAACATTGCCGGACACGGAGCTGTCTACGGCCACAGAACCTTTCGGAAGGTCGCCAGTGTCAACAGCGGGGTTTTCTTTTTCGAGCGCGTCGAAAGTAAACTGTCCTGTGTCTCGCCATCGCTGAAGTTCTTCTTCGAACGATTCTTCGCGCATGGTCTTGAAATCATTAATACTAGCATCATGTTTCTCCAACCATTGACGATAGTCAGTCAACGAGAACTTTGTTTGTTTGATGCGAACAGAAGCGCTGCCTCTGGGCAGGTCACGACGGAAATCGGCAAGCTCTTGTGCCGTCACTTCATAGAAGCGGATCTGATCGAAAAACCTCAGCAACCAGGGCTGAGTGAAGATTTCAGTCTGTTTGTAGCGATTCCACATTTGACCTGTACGTCCAACGAACTGGTATCCTCCCGGACCTTCCATGCCATAGACACAGAGATACGCGCCACCGATTCCTACTGAATTTTCTGCAGTCCAAGTTCGCGCCGGGTTGTACTTTGTTGTAATCAGTCGGTGTCTGGGATCCACAGGCGTCGCCACAGGTGCGCCCAGATATACATCACCTAAACCCATGACGAGGTAGGAAGCGTCGAATACAATTTTTTTCACATCATCGATAGAGTCCAGGCCATTCATGCGCCGAATAAATTCGAGGTTACTGGGGCACCACGGAGCATCAGCTCGAATAGATTGCATGTACTTTTCGATGGCCAGCTTGCAGGCGTCATCATTCCAACTCATTGGTAAGTGAACGATTCGGCTCGGAACGCTGAATGCGCCAGTTGTAAGAGAGATCAGGGTTTGTTCGATGTTCTTCAGAAGATCATCGAGCTTGATGCTCTGGCTGTCGTAATGAATCTGCAGAGAACGAATTCCGGGTGTAAGCTCCCTCAATCCATGTAATCCCAGTTCCTCGATTGCAAGCATCAGGGCATGAACTTTGAAACGACGAGGAATATCCAGCGCTTGTGGTCCAAGCTCGATGAGCAAGAAATGATCGCCAGCAAGACGAATGACTACATCTTCTCCTTCCCATTCGAACTCCTTAACTATGGGCGATGAAAGCTCATGTTGGCCTAGGTCAGTAGTCTCGACGGGTAGCTGTAATTCATCGAGAAGCATCGATTGCCTGGCTTCCGCTTCTACCGCTTTTTCATAACTGACTGGGATGAAGCGGACTTTCTGCCCGGTGGCCAACTGCCCGAGTTTCCACAGATCTGCTGTTATAACTGTGGCCGGGCAGACAAATCCGCCGAGGGAAGGGCCGTCTGGGCCGAGGATAACCGGCACATCGCCAGTAAAGTCAACTGTTCCAAACGCGTAGGCGTTATCGTGGATATTGGAAGGGTGCATGCCCGCTTCGCCACCGGATGGACGTGCCCAATTAGGCTTCGGTCCGATTAGTCGTATACCAGAACGACTGGAATTGTAGTGAACCTCCCAGTCATGAGCGAAAAATACGGCGACATCTTCGTTAGTGAAAAAGTCTGGTGCTCCATGAGGTCCGTAAATCACTCTTAGTTCTGTGGGTTCAGAAATTTGCGGTGGCATGATTTTCCGAGGCTTGGCATCGACGCTAGAACCCAGATGTAACACATCGCCTGTTCGCAATGCTCGGCCACCATGTCCGCCAAACTGGCCTAACGTGAACGTCGATTTCGACCCAAGGTACACTGGGCACTCGATGCCACCTGCGATGGCCAAATATGCGCGTGCACCTCTGCCCGAGACTTTCGACATCGATAAAGTCTGACCAGCAATGACTGATACGGTTTGATAGCGAGGCACTGGCTTGCTATCCAATTCAGCGTTCATTTCTGCGCCGGTTAGAGCAATGACGGTGTTACTCATAAATAGCAAATCGGGCCCACTGAGGGTTATCTCCAAAGCTGCTGCACTATGTGGATTACCGATCAGCGCATTCGCCAGTCGGAACGATACGTTGTCCATTGGGCCCGAAGGCGGTACACCAACATGCCAGTAGCCTTGTCTGCCTGGAAAATCCTGAATGGTGGTTTGTGTGCCAGCGCTCAGGACTCGAATGGTGGGTGCTTCAAATTGGTGATTAGCCAAAGTCTTGGTTAGTAGGCGTCCTGACTTTGTAATATCAGTTGCCAACACCGAAACCACATAGTCAAGGTTGGTTTCAATGCCATACAGTCTTGTTTGCTGCAGAGCCAAAATGAGGCTCCGAAGCGTTTCTTTGCGATCAGTCTTAGAAACAATCACCTTGGCGATCATCGGGTCGAACAAAGAAGGAACTTCCTGGCCGCTTTCAACCCAGGTGTCTATTCGCAGGCCGTCTCCATCTGGAAACGATACATCAGACAGTAAGCCAGCGCAGGGTTGAAAATTCTGTTGAGTATCTTCCGCATACAATCGAACCTGTATTGCATGGCCGGTAACCTGAAGGCGCGGGCGGATCGATTCCAGACTGGGAAGTTCCAAGGCCGCCTGCTGTAACATCCACTCAACTAGATCCACGCCAAACACTTCTTCGGTAACACCGTGCTCAACCTGCAGGCGGGTGTTTACTTCTAGAAAATAGTAATTCTGTTGATCAGTATCGAAGATAAATTCAACAGTGCCGGCGTTGCGATAGCCTACTGACGACATCAGCGCTTCGGCGGTGCGATGCATGGCTTCCCGTAAGGATTGGTCGAGATTGGGGGCGGGACTTTCTTCGATAACTTTCTGGTTACGACGTTGGGCCGAGCAATCCCTTTCACCAAGAGCAACAGCGTCTCCGTTGCCATCTCCGAAGATTTGCACTTCTATGTGCCGCGCATTGTCGATGAACTTCTCGAGAAAGAGAGTGTCGTTGGAGAAATAATTAGCGCTTAAACGTTTGACGATGCCCCAGGCTTCAGTCAGTGATTCCTCATCACGGCAAACTTGCATGCCGATACCACCGCCGCCGGCGCTACTTTTCAATATCACAGGATAACTAATCTGATCGGCCCATGAGAGTGCAGCCTTCAGACTATCCAGAACAGGAGAACCTGGAACTATTGGTATATCAGCTTTCTCAGCCGTTTCTCGCGCCAGGTGTTTAAGTCCGAACACGTTCATCTGTTGCGGCGTTGGGCCAATAAAACTCAATCCGTTAGCTTCACACTTTTCTACGAACGACGGATTCTCGCTCAGAAAACCGTATCCAGGGTGAATGGCCTCGGTCTTAGTTTCAAGAGCGATTTCGATGAGCTTTTCCTGATTTAGGTAGGTTTCGGTGACCGGCCCATCACCCAGATCTACCGCGATATCTGCATGCTGTACATGTAGGCTGTCCCGGTCTTTTTCGTGATAGACCACGACGGATTCGACACCCATTCTTTTGAGCGTGCGAATAATTCGGACGGCAATAGCGCCACGATTCGCTATGAGGACGCGCTGAAACATGATCTTTCTCTTACTGGTATGGGCCGTCCCACAAGAGTAAAAACGCCGACAGGTCGTCCTGTAGGTTTGGGTTAATGGTTTACGTCGCTTCCCAGAACACAAGCTCGATGGGAGTTGGGTCATAAGCATTGCAGGGATTGTTTAGTTGCGGACAGTTGGAGATGAGAACAAGTGTATCCATCTTTGCAGTTAACTCGACATACTTGCCCGGTGCTGACACGCCGTCCGCAAATTCGAGTCCGCCTTCTGGCGTGACAGGCACATTCATGAAGAAGTTTATGTTGTGGCCTATGTCTTCTTTCGTCAGGCCAAACTCCTCGTGTTCGGCTATAGCCAGCATCCAGCTGTCTCGGCAAGCATGCATGTTGCGTTTTTCAAGGTCATACCGCACTGTGTTGGATTCAGTTGCGCAAGCTCCACCGAGAGTGTCATGGCGACCGCAAGTATCGGCGACTATTTTCAAAAGATCCCGATTAAGATTGGTTTTCAGTGTAGTTCCGCTAGTGAGATATAAGGCAGCCTGACCGCGTAGCGTGTCGCTCATGCTATACCGTTCGCGTGGGTCGTGGGCGTTAAAGAAAAGCGTGTCAGCAGCCTGATTTCCCTCCAGGTCAACGATGCGAATCGTTTCACCAGCTTGCATGGTCTGGATAAAGTAATCTCCGGAGTCGACGATGACCTTCTGTTTTGCGCTATATGTAGAAAGTTTGCTCTCTTTAATCATGAGACATCCTCCATCCCGAAGTGATACAGGGCGTTATTCCTAAATCCCCGACGATTCTCATCACACAGATTCAGGCAGTAGTCGTCGGCTAAAACGGGCGCTGCTTTTTCTAATCTTATCTGTACAGGTTTGCGAGGGTACTCCTCATCGTCATTTAAGGGGTGGGGACAAGTATGCAATACCACCAAAGTGTCCATTTCGAAACGCAGACTGATTTTGTCTCGAGCATTACTACGCCTCGAAAGGCTGAGTTTTCCCTTTGAGTCTGCTGAAATCTCAGAAAACAAATTTAGATTAGAAGACAAGTCTTCTTTTTTGAGCTGGTACTTGCCTAGTTCTACAAGAAAGGCGTCAAAACCGTTTTGAAGCCATTCATTTCTTTGGGATTGATAGTCCCGCTTGCCCCAACGCGCTTCGACGTCAGCCGCATGAGAATTCCCACATACGGAGTCATGCCAACCAAAAGTATCCTCCACTATAGAAGCAAAAATTCTACCCATGTCGGAATATAAACAATGCCCACGAGTCAATTTAAAGGTGTGCTGGCATTTTAAGGAGTCAGGGGCGTTGAATCTCTCACAAAGAAAGGTTGGGTTAAAAAACACCATCCCAACATTCGCTCCACCAGTAAGATCGGTAACGGTCATTTTTACTCCCTGACGGACCATTAGAGACCAGTGAGATCCAGGTGAAACTACCGTTGTGTATTCAGATAGAAATAATCCTTCAGTGTTCATTCTTTCTCCTATGGAAAGTCAGCCAAGATATCTGATGGCTCTTCATTGATATTCAATAACTTCGAGGCGGTGATTGCCTCCGATTGTGAGCGCAGCGGTAGGTCATAAGTAATTGTGCTACCGAATCTGTTCGGAGCATGAGTGTCATGTCGCACTTTATCGAAAACCCATAGTCTTGTTCCTAGATGGAAACCCTCCCGAAGATCATGCGTGACCATAAACACGGTCAATAAGTACTCCTTCCAAAGACTCAATACTAGTTCGTGCATATCTTTGCGGATTCCTGGGTCAAGCGCGCCGAATGGCTCGTCCAAAAGCAAGATCTTGGGTTTTTTGATTAGGGCTTGGGCGAGGGCAAGTCGCTGTTGCATGCCGCCAGAGAGTTGATGGGGATACTGAGTCAATGCGTGCTCCAAGCCGACCGCTTGCAGCCATTCATCGGCTTTCAGCAGAGCCTTTTTTCGCTTGTCTCCAAAAAGCCGGCCTAGGAAGTTACTTGCCTCTAACTCTAGACCCAATGCGACATTTTCCCTGACGTTCAGATGAGGAAATACCGAATACTTTTGAAACACAACGCCTCGTTCAGCGCTGGGTTCCTGACCAATAGGTTCGCCTTCCATCAGGACTTGCCCTGTCGTAGGGCTCTCCGTACCAAGCAGTATCTTCAGAAAAGTGCTTTTGCCACAGCCGGATGCACCAACCAGGGTAACGAATTCACCTCGGGATATAGTGCAACTCAAGTTTTCCAGCACCACGTCGTCACCATAATGTTTTGCAATGCGATCCAATTCGATAAAACTATTCACGATTTGTTCCTATTTTTCAGCGTGATACCACGGGAACAGAAATCGACTAAGCCGCAGTAGCGTCAAGTCGATTGTGAATGCCAGAAACGTAATCCAGACAACGTAGGGGAGAATTACGTCCATCGACATGTAGCGTCTTACCAGAAAGATGCGATACCCAAGACCATCAGTAGAAGCAATAGCCTCGGCAGCGATGAGGAATAGCCAGGCGGCGCCGAGACTCAAACGAACGGCGTCTAGCAAACGGGGAATAATCTGGGGAAGAATCACTCGCAGAATAATCTGCCAGCTATTACCGCCAAGAGTTTGTGCTTTGATGATTTGCTCACGGGGAAGTTCCCGAGTTCTTTGCAGGATGTCTCTGATCAGGAATGGGCAAACTCCAATGACTATTAACATCACCTTCGATAACTCCCCCAATCCAAAAGTAATAAACAAAACCGGGAGTATTGCCATAGGGGGAACTAACGAGATCGCAGTTATCAGCGGGTTGAGTGGGGCTGCAATTATCGGGATAGAACCGGCTGCGAGGCCAACCAACAAACCAAAGAAGGCTGCGATGGATATGCCCTTGGTAAGCCGGAACAGACTGCTTTTGGTGTCAACCCAGAACAGAAACTCACCGGTGCGACGGCTTGGCTCAAAAGCCATGCGATCTATACCATCTGCAATCTCAGAGAAGCTGGGTAACAGCTTGTCCTGCTCATTTTCCGCTTTGCGAACATCGGAGCCAATCTGATATAGCAACAGAACAATTAGGAATGGAATAAGTCCCAGGCCGACCTTTAAAGAGCGGCTGGGTTGCAGATTGATGAGCCTTCGCATGGTGCTAATTTTTCGGCAGAGCTACGGTTATCCGGTGTTAGATACTGCTTGTTTAAAGCTCGCCCGCTGCAGCCATCGCCATGAATGAAGGGTCGAATCGCAATTGGATGTTACTGGTATTTCCAAAGACTCCAGAGGGCATTTCAATTCCGATGAAACCAGCATCAGCGGCACCTTCGCCCAGCAAACCATGATCAAAAGAGAAGTTGGCAACATACTCCATTATAGTTTTAAGTTCGGGGCTGTTAACGAAGGCCACGGCATCCTCCGAGGCGTAGAACATCCGCGTTGAGGCCAGCTGCGATTCATAGCCAGCAAGGTCGGTTCCTGAAGCTTCACCCATGTGAGCCCGAACCTCTTCGTTGTTTTTCATAGCAGCCATAATTTCATACCAGGCGCCAGTTAACGCCTTTCCAAATTCGGGTGAGTCCTGCAGTACTTCAGTCTTCACCATCAAGGTGTCGATGATTTCTCCGGGGATTCGTGAGCTATCGAAAACTTTTTTGGCAGCTGGCAGATTCATAATTTCGTTAACCAAGGGATTCCAGGTAGTGACAGCAGTCACGTCATTGGTGCTGAAAGCGGCGACTATGTCGGCGTCTGAAGTATTGACAACCCTTACATTACGCTCACTCAGGCCAACAGACTCCAAGCCACGGGCCAACAAATAGTGAGAAACGCTAAGCTCTACTAGGTTAACAGATTGTCCTTCGATATCTGCAAGAGTTGAGCCCTTCTTGAGAATGATGGCGTCGTTGCCATTCGAGAAGTCCCCCACAATTAGCGCGGTAGAATCCACGCCGCCAGCGGCCGGGATGGTCAGAGCATCCATGTTTGTCATTGAACAGGCGTCGAATTCTCCCGCTGTGTATTGATTAATGGATTCGATATAGTCGTTGATCTGAACAACATCAATGTCGATCCCGTACTTATCAGCCCATTTATCGATGATGCCTGTGGCTTCGCCGTACTCCCATGGCATCCAGCCTACATAGATGGACCAGCAAATGCTGAACCTTTCCTGTGCAATGCTGGGAGGCGGATTGAGCATCGCTGCGGCAAGCAATGCATATGCGGTCATGCTCCTAAAAAGTACTGATCCCATCGTGTTTCTCCAAATAGTGCGTCGTCATGATAATCTTGGTAAATGCATCAGAGGTTCGTACCCAGATATCTTCTACAGTTCAACTCAACACTGGCGTGGGCTTGTAATGGTTTGAAGCCACATCATTATGAAACATGGTTGAAGTAAACAAGTTTACTCG
>DORE01000052.1:16308-17676 GCA_003514305.1 Gammaproteobacteria bacterium
TTGCACACACCGTGCCAATTCCCCGATATGGAGCTAGGCCAGCCATTTGCGGGGACTGCTTAGGATTATTTTTCTGAGAGCACCCATAAGTTGCGCGATTTTGGTGCGTTTGCGCTAAACAAGAGCGCTACAAAATGAAAGCGAAAGAGGGGATAAACCCTGATGGAAATGGGACCGGACACGCTTATTGGGGGTTTGAATCCTCTTTTTTGTTTGTTTGAGCTGTTTCTGAGATTAAATAATTGGGTAGTTACACAGACCCAAATAAATGTCTATCTATAACTAACTGTTTTTATGCATATTATAGACCTAGTATGCCGGACTCTTTCAAATTCACTCTAGTAAGTCTGTAAGGGTACTAATAGTTATATAAGGGCAGCTTAGGGCCTCCCCCCCTTATTTTTAAGCCCCCCTGACGAGCAGAAATAAAGGCTGGGTTGGGGATTATTGCTAGAAAAATTTCAAAATATTCTTTGAGGTTTGTACAGAACCGAACGGTTGTGTACAGACTGAGTACGGTAATCGCAGAAAACTGTAGCGGTCATAGCAGTTATAGATTTGTCTGTTACTGTACTGTCACACAGGAGTGTTTTGTAAATGTAGTGTTGGGGTCTGAAAATTCTGTGTCTTGACGAAATAGCATTAGGAAGTCAGTTAAACCAACTACGGAGTCTCCAGTTTCTTTATTAATAATAGCTAATGTAACCCAGATATTATCGGAATCACTTGTGTATTTACCAACCGGCCAATAGTCAGCCTCCACCAAAGTCAGCAAACTACCTTGCTCATTTATGATGCTGAAACTTTAAAGCTCTCCTATATCTCTATTTTCTTCATTATCTCTAAGACGCTCTGAGAAACCAGTTTCTGTTCTTGTCCGAACATATGTGTGATCGCCGTTACCCGATGTGCAAATATAAGCCTCACCCATTGCTGCCATAGGTAGGCAAAGCATCAATATCGTAGTTAGTGCTTTCATTGCTAATCTGGTTCCTGAAATCCTGCGACTCGACCATCATTGAATCGAATTGATGGTTTGTTTAAGTGACTGCTAGGATTCAATGCGTAAGACCAGTATTCGAGCCTGCTACTTACATTAATCAAGGTAGGCTCACCAAGGACATCTCTTATTTCGCTTTTTGTCATTCCCTGTTTTACGTTATCCCTCCAAAAAGCCTTATCTCTGGATATTCCCACAACACGTGATGTCGGAGATTCATTATTAGACTGAGCAGATATTTGCCCTTCTAGTTCTAGCACTCTCGCTTCTAGACGAATCAGGCGGTCTAAAAGTAGGTCAAATGCGCTTTGTTCCGCTGCCATTACCAGGGCAGAAAAGCAGAGTAGGACTATTCCTGTTAGCAGTTT
>DORE01000154.1:0-2489 GCA_003514305.1 Gammaproteobacteria bacterium
GTTGGTGGATATGAAAAGGTGTTTGAGCTAAATCGCAATTTTAGGAATGAGGGTTTATCGACACGCCACAACCCAGAATTTACCATGCTTGAGTTTTATTGGGCCTATGCGCGCTACGAGGACCTGATGAATCTGACTGAAGATCTGTTTCGTGGAATCGCGAGAAAAATTATTGGTTCTTCCACCGTAAACTATCAAGGTCTGGAATTCGATTTTTCGAAACCTTTTGCGCGCTTTACTGTGAAGGAGGCAATTCGCGCTCATTGTCAGCTCGAAGAGTCTGTAGATCTGAATGATTCAAAATCAGTCATGCTTGAAGCCGAGCGACTCGGGGTTTTCTTTGATAAAAGTTGGCCTCATGGAAAAATTTTAATGGAGATCTTTGAGCAACGAGTTGAACAGTTATTGGAACAGCCCACCTTCATCACTGAGTATCCAACGGAGGTGTCGCCCCTGGCGCGCCGGAATGAGGCTAATCCAGAGGTAACCGATCGCTTTGAATTAATTATTGGTGGTCGCGAGCTGGCGAATGGTTTTTCCGAACTTAATGATCCGGAAGATCAGGCCTCACGCTTTCGCGCGCAAGTCGAGCAAAAAAATTCCGGCGACCAAGAAGCCATGCACTTCGACGAGGACTATATTACTGCTCTCGAATATGGCATGCCGCCAACGGCAGGAGAGGGGATTGGTATTGATCGTCTGGTAATGCTGTTTACAAATTCCTCTTCAATAAAGGATGTGCTGCTCTTTCCGCATATGCGCCCGCGAAATTATGAAAATTGAGGCAATCGGTCAGAGGCGCTCTGTGGAGCTGGAAGCGTCTTGGCGGAGTCTTCTGCTAGATGAGTTTGAAAGTGACTATATGCACCAGCTTCGCACATTCCTCCTCGCCGAGAAGCGGCGCGGGAAGCAAGTGTTTCCTCCTGGCGATGAAATATTTAACGCCTTGAATTGTACAGCTTTTGGCGACGTGAAGGTCGTGATTCTCGGACAGGATCCTTACCATGGTTTTGGGCAAGCTCACGGTTTGTGTTTTTCGGTCCGGCCAGGTGTGCGAATACCACCATCCTTGCGCAATATTTATCGGGAATTGGAAGCAGATGTTGGCTTTGTTGCTCCAGGCCATGGGTTCTTGCAAGAATGGGCACAACAGGGTGTTTTA
This sequence comes from Gammaproteobacteria bacterium, assembly GCA_003514305.1. Taxonomy (GTDB): domain Bacteria; phylum Pseudomonadota; class Gammaproteobacteria; order Pseudomonadales; family Pseudohongiellaceae; genus UBA9145. The sequence goes on from DORE01000154.1 coordinate 1,163, forward strand.
TTGCTGAATTCGGTACTCACAGTACGGGAAAATCATCCTAGTTCACATCAGGGTAAAGGCTGGGAACGCTTCACTGATCGGATTATCGAATTGCTGAGCGAAAAGAGAGAGGCATTGGCGTTTCTGCTATGGGGAAGTTATGCCCAAAGAAAAGGAGAGGTTGTCGATCGAAATCGGCATTTGGTGCTGCAGTCTGTTCACCCTTCCCCGCTCTCGGCGAGAAGGGGTTTTTTTGGTAATAACCACTTTACAAAGACAAATGCCTATTTAAAGTCTCATGGAAAACCAACAATTAATTGGCAGTTGTCTCCTGTCGTTTAACATTGGGAGAAATTATGGTTGAGAGAGCAAAAGTTGTCGTTGGAGCGAGCCATGCAGGGGTTTCTCTTGCTCTGCAGCTGAGAAGAGAAGGCTGGCAAGGTCCTATACAGCTGGTTAGTGCAGAGAACGAGCTGCCGTATCACCGTCCACCATTATCAAAGGACTTGTTGTCGGGCGTCAAAAATCTTGATCAGATCCTGCTGCGACCTGAAAAGGTCTATTCGGATAACGATATCGAGCTCATTCTGGGATCTTATGCGACGAAGATTGACAGCGAGGCCCGGACTATAGAACTCAACGGCGGCCAAACTTTGTCTTACACAAAGCTTGCGCTGTGCACTGGAGCCCGGGTGAGGGAACTCACTGGTGGGTATAGGTCTGACAGGATTCTCTATCTTCGATCCGCGCAAGATGCGCTTCGGCTGCAGCGATTGGCGACGCCCGACAGTCGGGTTGTCATTATCGGAGGGGGGTATATCGGCCTGGAGGCTGCCTCAGTTTTGCGGAAGCTCGGGCTTGAAGTGACCGTACTTGAAATTGCTGATCGAGTTCTGGAGCGAGTAACCAGCGAGAAACTGTCTTCGTATCTAACCGCGCTGCATTCGTTTCATGGGGTTTCAATTAAAACACGAAGCTCAGTATCTGACATTAGCAGCGATGATGATGACGTAAAACCGCTGGAGGTTCAGTGTGATGATGGACATAGCTATGTGGCGGATTTCATTTTGGTCGGAATAGGCGTGTTGCCTGAAACCGCGTTGGCAGAGACGGCAGGTCTCGTGACCGAAAACGGGATTGTAGTAAGCGAGACTGGCCTGACCAGCGATCCCAATATTTTTGCGGCCGGAGATTGCGCCAGTCATCCGAATCGATTTGGTGGTGGGTTAACGCGGTTAGAATCTGTGCAAAACGCTAACGATCAGGCTAAGGTCGTCGCAGCGAATATGCTCGGTAAAAACACGGTATACGATTCGGTTCCCTGGTTCTGGTCAGATCAGTACGATAT
>DORE01000154.1:2863-3738 GCA_003514305.1 Gammaproteobacteria bacterium
ACTCCTCGAGTCTCGGTAGCGACGGGTTTTGTGTCTTTTACCTTCGTGATGAAAAGTTGATTGCAGCGGACTGCGTTGGCAGGCCAAGGGAGTTCATGGCTAGCAAGCAACTGATCGCGAAGGGCTTAACTCCCGACGTGAGCAGTTTGACGGATGAACAGGTGGAGCCCGTCAGTTGGCTGAAATAAGTGGCCGGAGCGAAATTTGTTGTAGCTAGTGACTTCGTTGTGAATATGTTTGACGAAAGCGCTGTACTACGAGAAATCTGGTACCCAGATTATATTGCTCCAGATTTTCTCCGCAGCTGAGATTTAAATAGAGAGGGAATGCTCGTGTAGGCGAGAGCAATTACGCACTGCCGGCGCCTTGGCTAACAAAGTCTATCTTCAAAAGTAAATTCCTCACCATCTTTTATGGCTCGTTTATTTAATGTCGGCTTTAAAAGATGGCTTGAATGTAACAAGTCCATCGATCTAAAGTACAGGCTCGACGAGTTTCTTTGATCTAATAACTTATGCTGATGCAGCCGATAGCATGGCCGTATTAATGCGCACATGCTTTAGATGTTTCAATCGCATTTTCGTGGTGAGAAAGTGACTGCCTACTTTCGTTCGGATACATGCAGTTTTATTGACATGGGAGGTTAAGTCGGTACAATTCGCGTTCCTGTGACGGGTGGTTAGCTCAGCTGGGAGAGCATCGCCCTTACAAGGCGAGGGTCGCAGGTTCGATCCCTGCACCACCCACCAACCGCATTCGTAAGCAGAATGCATGTCGCGGACCGGTAGTTCAGCTGGTTAGAATGCCGGCCTGTCACGCCGGAGGTCGCGGGTCCGAGTCCCGTCCGGTCCGCCAGTTACTATGGATACTATAGT
>DORE01000232.1 GCA_003514305.1 Gammaproteobacteria bacterium
GCTGAGACCCGATCATAGATATTGCTTAGAGGCAGGGGGGGGAGGCCTAAGCGTGAAGATTTTCAGAAATGGTGAATAACTTGGGATGTCCTGTCATCAGTATAGCACTGGACAATGCGCGCAGGTGATTTACGAGACTGTAAAAAGGCTACGCGACCCTACAAGAGGGTCGCACCACGATCGCGGCTCAGAACGCCAGATCGACCATAATCGCTGACCGGTATGTTCAGAAAAGTTCCGGCTGTGGTATGAATTCCGTGCCGTCTTCATAGGTGATCTTCTGAAGATACATAGTGAAGTTGCGCCTTCCCTTACGCCCGGTTGCTGTCACTGTTGTCCCGATCTCAAGATGCTCGAGTGTTACACCCTGACGCTCAAGCGTGGTCCGCGCGCCAGACTCGATGAGCCAGAAAATCTCCTGCCCGTCTGCACCGACATGCTTTATTAGCACCGAAGCGTGGGGATTCACGAAGCGCACGCGTTCAATCGTCCCTTCTATAGAAACAACCTCATGAGTGAAATTTGCATTTGTGGAATGATGGGCCTCGAGGATCATGGGAAAGTACAGTCCCAGACCAATCGCGCACATCAAAAGGTTTTTCGCTGTTACGGAAAAGTCTTTCATGCGCTGCCTTTCTCGTCATCGGTAAAGTTATTCAACTTCAGAAACCAATCATAATTAGCATCCGTGCAAGAATAAACCTCTACGTCTTCTTCCTCGATTCTGCGAAAAGCGTATTTCAGCACCAGAGGCACTTCGAAGATTGATGCATCAACATAGGTATGAGTAATATGAAGCTCACCGCTTTTCACCTCAAGCTCTTCAACAGTGACAGTGTTAGACGATTGAGGAATACCTCTCGACGTTCTGATATACCCTGGAGCGTGATTGTGCGACTCTATAACTAACCGAGAATCCACGTAGAAGGCAAATGATGAACCCATCTCTGGGAACAACTTGCCAGAGAGATTTTTGGTGCTCGGCGAATCCGACAGCACGGATTCATCTCCCACAGGAACACGCCGACGCAAATCGAACAGTTCGTAGCTGATCTCTATAGCGTCGTGCTGCTCAGCGATCTTGATCCGAGAATTGGGATTTGCCCAAACCCTTGAGGCACTCGCCGGTGTGCAAGAAAGACTTGGATCATCCACCAGAAGGTCATATTCCGAGCGAATTTTTTCACCCAGCGGGGTAAGCTGAATCGTGCTTTCTGTCCCCTGCCCATTTAGTAGCCAAACGCCGCTTATCTCTGTCTGTGAAGAGGCATGGCTACAAAAAAACAAGCAAACAGAAAAAACAAGGACTGTTTTCATGATTATCCCTACTGGCAGCGTATGAAACCTGACTCCGGCAAGCCTTAGGACTCTAGCACATTTGCTAAAAATACGATCAGAAATAACGACCAAACCCGACATTAAAATAAGGGGTATTGCCCGCGAGCTCAAAAGCTTACTCAACCTGGCGAACAGGGGGAAGTTGGTTCTGGCGACGAATCGGTGCTTTAGAATTTTAGCACTAGTCTGTGCGACCCTAGTTCGCTGAGCGCTTCTGAAACCGACCTAGACCCGCAAATCCGCGGGCATTGCGCTCGTGACTGAGTAATACTTCAGTCTCATCGAGCCACACAACCGCTTCCCACTGATCTGTAGGCGACAGCTGACTACTTTTATGCCATTCCCAATCGACTCCTTCGTCAGTTGTCGGGGCAAACCAGATCAGCGACTGGAATCCGAAATCTTCCCGCCGACTACTGATTAAGACCAATTCAGAAGTGCCTGGATGAATGTCTGCAGCTGTAACTAATGATTGCACCGGCAGCGATTGAGTTGCCTCAACCACGTAGTCTCCGGGCGACTTGGGAAATCGATAGAGGTCTGAATTACCATTACCGCGGTTTTTTGAGAACAACCAAAGCTCAGCTCCACGAACCGCTAGTGCTTCTGCATCAAAGTTATGAGCGGACATATTGCCCGATTCGTATCCTGAATATCTGATCGAAATTAACTCTGCGGTGACGTCCTTTAAACCCAATCGAGGTTTCGGTATCCGATAAATGATCAGGCGATCTCGGCTGTTCAGATTATTACCCGTGTCGGCGACAAAAAAATGCGACTCATCCTGAGCAAGTGACTCCCAATCGATATTACGAGCATTAAGTATGGGTATTTCAGCCAGCATCTGCCCCTTGAGGGACACAGCGAACAAGACAGCTTCATTGCCGCTGTCGTTAAGCGTCCAGACTACGTCGTCCTCAAGGGCCAGCGCCGAGCTTTCTTCCAACATGTCGGGAAACTCAGCCATGAATTCTACGTTCGACTCACTGGAGTCAACCGGAGAGCAGACCTGGAGAGCCAAGCATAAGATGAGTCCAAGTGGACTCTTCCAAGTCACTGCAATACTGAATCTCTCGCGCATCTGCAACTCCAATTTATCCACCGAACCTGCCACGTTCTCGCCAGCTCAAATAGGCGATGAGCAGGAAAAGGCTTGCTATGAAAAAGCTGCCCGCCATGCCACCGCCACGCTCACCAGTCAGACTCCAAACAAGCATCCCCAAAGCAATCTGAAGAAGGTAAATCACAGACCATGGATACATCCAACTTTTCATCTTCAGATAACCAAATGTTGCCGCACCATAGACCAGCCAGTGCAATAAGCCTCCCAGCTTGGCAAACCAGCCGGTAAAAAGCAGCCCAAACCAAACTTCCTGATCTTCTTCCAATGGCTTGATCAAAACATCCCAGGGCAAGTAGACAAATGTCATAAAGATGCTGAACGCAAACAACAGTTGCATCCACCAGGGACGCGCAGTGAGCTGATGTTGTAGCGACGTTTTTACTAACATAGCCCATTCTCTGACAAGCCCGTCCAAACCTCAAGAAAGTGTGAATCTCTTCAGCTACGATCTGATCCAGCGAGAGCGTTCATAGAACTTCGATCGCTTAAAAGCCGCGATAAGATTCGCCTTTTGCCAGGAGAACTAAAAAAGCATCTATCAAAGTTGTGGCGGATTGTCTTGTCACCAATAGTTGCTTGTCCGGGTGCTGAATAAATCCAGCATTTATGGCGCGAAGTGCACGAAAGTTGGCTCCTAGGGGTCATGTCCGGGACCGCCCGTTTTCCTAAAGAGGACGAAGCTCTGGTCACTTAGGCGCCGAGCCATTGAGCGATGATCAAGTCAGCTTCGATGTGGAAATCGCATAATTATCTTGATGCTTGCTATTTGCGCGGGATATACAAAGGACTCGATAACGCTTGCCGATGGAGCATAATCTTAAATCGAAGGTTCGTCGCAAGAAAGCAGGAACCCTATTAGGGCACCTACTTTTACGGTACTTAAATTTACGACAATACTTTTGAGTCGGGTAATTTCAGTGACTGAGAACCTCAAACGGACAAAGGTTTCGCATTGCCCTCATCGAGCGGGTCCGCTTCTGTGTTCTCCACAAATCTGACTGCGGCAGTAATAGCGTCGCGACGCGAGTTAAAATACTGTTCCCGAGGCACTATCTCCCCCATCAGATCCGTAAGCATATTACGAATCTGATCAGTCATCCCTGAGATATAAACCAGTTTATTAGAGATTTTCCCGTCCACGGCAACCGTTTCTACTGCACGCGCTGCCGACAGATCTAAGGAAGGTACCTGCGAAAAATCTAAGATAATTATCTGACTGGGGCCCTGGGACTTTTCTCGTATTTTACTGCCAAAATCCGCGGCCGCCCCAAAGCTCAGTGGTCCAGCGAAGCCAAATACATTTATACGCGTGTGCGTATTAGCCATTAACTTTGCCTCTTCCTCAGAAAAGTTTGTAGACAGCCCTTCATTAGCGATATCCCGTAAAGACTTCAATTGCTCGTCAGCGATCTGCTTGACGAAGGCAAGGGAAGCTAACACCACTCCGGCGCCCACAGCTTGGATCAAATCGACAAAAACGGTCATCGTCAGCACCAACAGCATTAGTGCAAGATCCCAACGTGGGCCACGATGGGCTTTAAGAATGTAAGCACGATCAATGATGTCCCATCCGGTTTTTATAAGAATTCCTGCCAGAACTGTATGTGGGATCTTTTCTGCAAGAGGAGCCAAGACTATCACTATAGCCAGCAAAAAGAGACTGTGAAACATTCCAGAAATCTTGGTAGTACCGCCAGTTCTGATGTTAATCATCGTTCTCATCGTAGCGCCGGCGCTTGCGATACCGCCGAATAGGCCAGCCACCACATTACCGATGCCCTGTCCGATTAGCTCTCGATTCGAGTTATGCCGAGTACGCGTCATGTTGTCTGCCACCAACGACGTAAGCAGGCTATCGATCGACCCGAGCAGCGCCAGAGTTATAGCCGCTTGAAAAACAATCAGTATTGTTCCCTGATCCAAGCGCGGCATGATGAAACTGGGTAATCCAGTGGGAATTTCACCCAGGGTCGGAGCGCCCGTCAGAAACAAACTAACTAGCGTGCCAATAACCAGAGCCGCTAACGGTGGGGGCACGATTTTAGCAAGCCGTGCGGGCCACTTGAAAGCAATCAGCAATGTAAGCGCTCCGAGAATAAGCGCTACGAGGTTTGGGTCAGCCACAGCGCGAGGAATTTCCATAAGCGCACCGATAGTGCCGCTTTCTTCTGGTTCATGGCCAAGTAGAAGCGAGGCCTGTAGTGCGATTATGATGCAGCCGATACCGCTCATGAAGCCGGAAATAACTGGGTATGGAACAAGGCGGATGTATTGTCCGAGCCTAAAAACGCCGAAGAGGACTTGTATGGCACCAGCCAGTACGACAGTCGTGAATACCAGAGAGGGATTGCCATCAAGCGCCGCGTATACACCCGCAAAGACGACAACCATAGGTCCGGTAGGACCGGTTACCTGAGAGCCCGTACCGCCAAATAGAGAGGCGAAGAATCCGACAAAAATCGCACCATACAGGCCAGCAATAGGCCCGGCCCCCGAAGCCTCACCGAAAGCCAAAGCTAATGGTAGCGCAACGACGCCTGCCGTAAGCCCGCCGAACAGATCCCCTTTAAGGTCTTTAGTTTTAAAATCAATCATCAAAGTGTTCCTAGCTTGTCTAAACACAACCAAACTAAATATCCATTTTCACTCTAGCTCTCCGCCATAAAGCAACTTAGGTATCATGGAGCGTAAGGAAGGGATGAATGGTGTAGGACGATTCTTAGGGTGCCATCGCTATCTTTTTTATATCCCCAACTCTTATCCACTTTCGTGACGGAGCCATTTTTATCTGTAAAACTGACCCATCCCATCCACATCGCGATATTCCTGTCAATAAAGGACTCAGATGTTTCTGAAACTACTTCGCGCCAACCCTTAATTCCAAAGCCTCCATCAAGGGGATATGCATCGCTATGCCCAACGAAATATGCCAAAGCTCCATCCTTGGTAGGGCGAAATGTCTGCGCTCCACTTGCCATCGTTGGTTTGAATAAAACCGGGCCATTTGCATAGCCATACATGCTATCTATCGCATCGCTCGCCAATTCCCTTGCGACTTCAATACCTTGGTTTTCAAAAGCGATCGAAATCTTGATTAACGCGCTACCCCAAGCCTCACGTGCTTTCTCTATCTCCCCATCTGTAATACTTGAGTTCATTTTCTTCTCTCTCCATAACTTGATGGCTTAAAAGTGCAAAATCAGAACCGCAATTCTAAGGTTATGTAATATGCAAGAATATTGAGATAAATAGGAATTCGTTATAGATTATGTCTATATACTCATAAGACCGACTTTTAGCGGTGCTAACGTGAATACATTAGAAAACCTCTCACTCAAGCAGCTGCAGTATTTTGCCGCAGTCGCCGAATATGGCAGTTTCCGACAAGCAGCTTTTCGCCTTAACATCACTCAACCCACACTGAGCAACCAGGTGGGCGTCATGGAAAAAGCGCTGAATATTCAACTATTCGAACGAACTAGGAAAGGCATCAACACGACACCCCAAGGCCGCGAGTTACTGTTAAGTGCACGCCGAGTGCTTGAGGAAGCACAAGGATTTACCACCCAGGCTGCGCTGCTCTCCGGGGGCGGAATGGGCACCTACAGACTTGGCGTCACACCAACTCTTGGCCCCTACCTACTTCCATACATCTTAAACCCTTTGCACGAGAGCTACACTGATCTAAAACTGTATGTGCGCGAAGACGCGCCCAGTGATCTCGAAACTGGCCTTATCAATGGTCAGCATGATCTAATTCTTACCACCCTACCAATCATGTCCAAAGAGCTCGTCGTAGCACCCCTATTTCGAGAACCTTTGAAACTGGCGCTTGCCAAAGATCATCGGTTGGGAAACAAAGCACGAATCAACCGCATGGACCTGCTTGGAGAGCCTGTTCTGACAATCAGTGAACATCACTTGTTCCATCGCCAGATTACGGAGCTATGCGAACGCGTTGGCGCTGTTGTACGACGAGACTATGAAGGTACCAGTCTCGACACGCTCAGACAGATGGTGGTCATGGGTATGGGAATCGCCTTCCTACCCGCGCTGTACGCCAAATCGGAAATCAGAGACAAGAAAGAGCTACGGGTCACTGATGTGGAAGGCATCAACGTGGTCCGCAACCACGCGCTGGTCTGGCGCAACACATCGCCGGTTAGGAATTTCTACAAGCAACTTGCAGAAGAAATTCGAGAAATCATCGAAAGCTCGCTGGGTTCGACTATTCTTCCTGCCAGTCACAGCCGCCTAGTTCAATGAGCGGCACGACTATTTACAACCCATCGGAAGCGAAAAACTTCATGACGCTTTATCGTTTGAAAGTAGCCATCGGCTCTATTGCACTTTTCCTTTTGGGCTGTGATATTCCTTACGTCGCGGAAGGAAGCTGGGACATCGTTTATGATTTTCCTGGCCAGCAGCGTGTCGGAGTCTGGCATGTCAGCGAAAAGGAAGGCGTTAGCGTAGAGGGTGAGCTAACGATGCGCATCGATGAGTTCGACCTTACCGGTAGCCGCATGTCTTGGTCAGCGAATGCACCCAACCCGCTGGCACGAAAAGGAGCTACCCAGCGCCTCAACTTTAACGGCACCGTCGACGGAAACCGTTTTGCTGGCACCTTGTACACGCAATCTGGAAATCTCACCATTACGGGAACTCGTCAGTAAATGAGCGATTCGCCTTACAATGGACTGCAGTACCTTGTTGAAGAGGGTATTGCCCATATCGTTCTCGATCGGCCACCCCTAAATTTAATCGATGAAGTTCTGACACGCGAATATCACGAAGCGCTTCGGTGCGCAGACGCCAATGTTGACTGCAAGGTCATTGTTTTATCCGGAGCTGGCAAAGGCCTCTCAGGGGGGCTGGACATAAAATTCTTAGAAACTTTTGAGCGGGTGGAAATGGAACAGTTTTTGCGCCTATTTTACGTGGATACGCTTGCTATTTGTCGGTCCCTATCCAAACCACTTATCACTATGGTTCAAGGCTACGCGAGGGAAGGCGCATGCACCCTTGCTTTCGCTGGGGACCTTATCATAGCCGCGGACGATGCAGACTTCGGCTACCCCGCCGTCCCCAATTTAGCGGGTCCTCCCGGTATGCACGTCTGGTTTCTACAGCGTTTGATAGGCAGGATGAAGGCAGCTGAACTAATTTACACAGGCGAGCCGATTAGCGCTCGCGATGCATCCAGCATGGGTCTTATTACAAAGGCTGTGCCAGCAGCCTCTTTGAAAGCAGAAACTTTTAGACTAGCCTCCAAGATTGCAGCGATGTCCCCTCTTGCAATCCAAAGAACTCGCGAGCTTCTTTTCGCTATGGAAGATATGACATTTTCAGAGGTGCCAGATGTCGCACTCAAAGCGCTATCGGAATCCTTTTCCAGCGAAGACAGCAAAGAGGCCCGACTTGCTTTTCGAGAGAAACGCAAACCGAACTGGCGCAATAAATAAGAAGGCCTTCAGCCGTCAAGATTTGTTGAGCTCATAGGAACCCCAAGCGTTCAAGGGAGCCTAAATACGTAGAGTATATTGCCACCTCGTCTCTGACGGATTTCAGGCGTCATTACCCGATAGTTAACGCCACCACCGGCGGCAATCGCCAGATACTGTACCCCATCGAGCTCATAGGTCATCGGAAACCCCCCCGCGGAGGAGTTCAGTATTTGCTCCCAAACAACCTCACCTGAGTCTGCGTCAAAAGCGCGAAAACGACGCGCGTCGTCAGAGACAAAAACCAGGCCGCCGCCAGTGGTCAACACCGAACCGGCAACGCCTGCACGCTGTCTGTAGGTCCATTTCTCTTCACCAGTTGCGACATCAATCGCGGAAAACATACCAACCTGACCGTCAAAATCCTCCGGTGGCAGTTTTCTTTGAGTAGCGGAACTGTGATAACCGCCAACCACAGGATTAACCGGGTTGAGGTAATAATTCATGCAGACATTGTTGCTGGGCACGTATAATGCGTTTGTGTCAGGACTGTAGCCAACCGAATTCCAGTTGATACCTCCGGTGGTAGATGGGCAAACGAAGCGGCGCTGGCGGATCTCTGTAATCTCAAGATTCTCGTTAGTTATGCCTTTTTGATTCTCGATATCCACCCCAACGATTACATTTTGATAGCTGGTTTCTTTAGCCCACAAAAACTCCCCAGTAGAGGCATCCAGTGTCCAGACGATGCCGGTTTTTCCTGGAACACCGGTAATCAATTTTCGACGTTCATTCGAAGCAATATTGGGATTAATCCAGTCGACAGAGTCAGCATTGGGAATCACCTCTGACTCCACGATGATGCGTTCAAAGGGATGGTCCAAGTCCCAATTACCTCCCGGTATATACTGGAAATACCACTCAATTTCACCGGTGTCGGCATTCAGCGCAAGGGTTGAGTTCGTATACAGCACGTCCCCACCACGGGTATCTCGCTGGATTTCGCCCCAGGGAATGGGCACGGCTACCCCCACATAAATGAGATCCAGCTCGGGGTCGTAGCTGGACGGCATCCACGCGGACCCTCCCCGTCGCTCCTCATCGGGCACATCGCCCCAGGTCTCGCCCCCCGGTTCGCCGATTTTTGGCACCGTGTTGGTTCGCCAGATCTCCTCCCCAGTCTCAGGATTGTGAGCAGTAATCCAGCATCCAGTATTGATGTAGTAACAGCCGGACATCCCCACGACCACTTTTCCGTCCAGAATCTGCGGCCCCCCAGAATAATGTTGCCCAATAGTCCAGTCTCCGATCTGCCGTTCCCAGCTGACCTCTCCCGTCCGGGCACTCAGCGCCACCAGATAGGCATCACCGGTTGCGATGTATAGCTTGTCTCCGTAGAGAGTCGCGTTTCGATTGGCACAGGACAGTGAAGCCGCGTGATCAACTCGCTCGCGTCGGTATTCCCAGATGGGAGAACCATCTCGGGCATCCACTGCCTCGATGAAGTCACAGGCCTGGGGCAGAAACATGATGCCGTCCCGAACCAGAGGGGTAGTTTCTTGCATGCCTGGCTCCATGGTCCAGGCCCAAGCCAGCCGAAGGTCGCCCACCGTATCTTTGTTGATCTGATCAAGCGGGCTATAGCCCCAGTGATTTTGAGTACGGCGCCACATCAACCACTCTCTGGGGTCGGGATTTTCAATCTCTGCATAAGTTACAGGAGTATAACTTTCCAGCAGTGACTGCTGCTCCTGTGCATGCATCGCGAACGAAACCAGCGATGTCAGTCCTGCGACAAGTGGGGTGATGCGGGATAGGTTTCGAGGCATGTTGCGTTCCTTTTTGTTATGTGACAGAGCATAAAGTCTCTGGCCGGGAAGGTCCACGCCTATCAATGGAAGCCAGGAGCATTGGCTTGCAAAAGAAAAGCAGGCTGTGCTGTATCGTGCAGTAACTCTTTCTGTGCGATCATCTCTCTTGAAATAGAAATTTACGGGAGAAGTTTCGTTGTCTGGAGTACAGAATAATTACCCCAAACCGCGACTCTTGGCGGTTATTCTAACTTTATGCGGTGTTGGTATGAGCCTTCTGGGGTGGACGCTCGCCTCGCTGGGAGGTTCTTTCTACTACTTGACCGCTGGGCTGCTACTTATCGTCATCGCTATATTGCTTTTGCGCGGCAACTCTCTAGGTGCATGGATATACGGGGCTTTTCTGGGAGTCACCTACCTGTGGGCTCTGTTTGAAGTGGGTCTTGATCCCTGGCAACTTATGCCGCGCGTTGGCATGTTTACGGTTCTGGGCCTGTGGTTCCTTTTGCCCAGGGTCAGACGAGGTCTGTTGCAGCGAGAGCCTGTTTCCTTATTGAAGCTGCGCCCCACCCATATAGTTGCCGCCGCCCTGGCGATACTAATCGTGGCTCTGTTCGCCACCAATGCCAGGTATGAAGTCAACGCACCTACCGCAGCTGGCACTGGGCGGTTGTTTGATGCCACTGGTCAGTGGGGGCATTATGGTGCAAGCCAGCGCGGCACACGATTTGCGCCCACAAAACAGATTAACACTACCAATGTGGGACTACTGGAGCCTGCATGGACCATTCGGACAGGAGTGCCCGGAGAATTTAAAGGCACACCGATTCAAATCGATAATGGGCTTTACTTGTGTACGGGTCGGAATGTGATCCTAGCGCTCGATCCGGACAGTGGCGAGCAGCGCTGGCGATACGATCCGGAGATCCAATCTGCGCGAATCGGATTTTGGGACACCTGCCGAGGCGTTACCTACTACGCAAGCCCGTCAGAGCGCCCGGACAGAAACTGTTCAGAGCGAATCATTACAGCAACGACGGACGCGAGGCTGATTGCAGTCAACAAGGAAACTGGCCAGCCCTGCTCAGAATTTGGCGATCAGGGTGAGGTGAGCCTGCTGGTGGGCATGGGCGAAATCAAGCCCGGATACTATTTTGTTACCTCTCCTCCCATCATAGCTAACGATACCCTGGTATTGGGCGGTTGGGTGCTGGATAACCAGGAAACCGAAGAGCCCTCTGGCGTTGTCCGAGGCTTTGATCCGGTGACTGGGGCCCTGAAGTGGGCGTGGGACATGGGACGGGAAGACCGCATCGGTCTGCCCGCCGAGGGCGAGACCTATACGCGGGGGACACCAAACGTCTGGAGTCTGACCAGTGCGGATGAAGAGCTGGGCATGGTTTATGTCCCCACAGGAAATGCGACGCCGGATTATTTTGGCGGTCACCGCAGCGAAGCCATGGAGAAATACGCAAGTTCGATCGTTGCGCTTGATACTGAAACGGGTCGTGTCCGTTGGCATTTCCAGACTACTCACCACGACATTTGGGACTATGACGTACCTTCACAACCGACCCTAGCGGATATCCCGATTAATGGTGTGCTTCGCAAAGTCGTCATCGTACCTACCAAGCGAGCCCAAATTTTTGTGCTGGATCGGGAAACCGGGGAACCGGTGACCGAGGTTGTTGAACTGCCAACTCCACAGACCGATATTCCGGAGGAATTTACCGCCCCGACTCAACCTTTCTCAATTGGCATGCCAAGATTCGACCACGAGCGGCTCACAGAAGCAGATATGTGGGGCATCACGCCTTTTGACCAAGCTTCCTGTCGTATTCAGTTCAAGCGAATGCGCTACGAAGGACCACTTACTCCGCCGACAACCGGTTACGGTTCACTGTATTACCCTGGCGTAGGTGGCGGGATGAACTGGGGCAGCGTAGCTGTGGACGAGGTCAATCATCTGATGGTAGTGAACTCTCTGCACAACCCATCTGTGGTGCGCCTCATTCCGAGATCCGAAACAGAATCTGGGTACAACTACGGCATCGGTGGCGCCCAAGCCGGAACGCCCTACGCAGTATATTCTTTCTTCTTCCTCTCATCAGCCTTCGCACCCTGTCTCAAACCGCCTTACGGAGAAATCGCCGTGGTCGATCTTGCCAGTCAGAAAGTTCTCTGGCGTCGTCCACTTGGAACAACCACCGACATGGGACCCTTAGGCATTCCGACCAGACTACCCCTACCAATGGGCATGTTTTACACCGCCGGTTCCATGGTGACAGGGGGAGGTCTGATTTTTAATGCTGGCGTAACGGACAGCAAAGTCAGGGCGATTGACGTGTTAAATGGAAAAGAGCTTTGGACTTCTGAACTGCCAGCCGCTTCGACCGCGACACCGATGAGTTATGTAAGCCCAAAATCAGGAAGGCAGTATATTATCGTCACGGTACCGGAAGGCGGCGGCATTATGCAGCTCGAAACCCAAGCCAACGAGGGCGAAGAATTATTTGAACAAGCCGGAGGTTGGGTGTACGCATACGCTCTGCCCGAGTAATCAGTCCGATGCAGATTAATTCACCGGACTGCTTCCACCGCAAGCGGATCAGGAATTTACTTGAGATTAGAGTAGTCGGTAGCGCTCATCATGTAGGCTTCCGCCGATAGCGGTACTGCGTACTTCTCCCGAAGCGCGTGCCAAGCGGGATCTGCGGCAAACGCTGTCCAAACTTCCTGGCGGTGGGCCCGATCGCGATAGGCAAGCATCCAGACCAGCGTATTTGAGTTATCAAGGCGCTGCCAGACAGCAACGACTTCAGCACCATGCTTCTCAAAAATAGCTACTTCCTCCTCGCGGAAACGCTGGTGCAGGCTATCAATGCCACCCTCCCCATCTACCGCGGGTTCCGCCGTGTACATGCGCAGCTCAAAACAACGAGAGTCGGAGTCAACATTCCTGCTGAAATCCTCTGACAAATCTGCTGCTGGCCCACATGGCTCCGCATTTTGTTGCGCTGACGCTGGTAGTGTAAAAAACAAGGCGAAAACGCCTATAGCAATAATTCTCGGCATAACTGGCTCCCTTAATACTTTTTAATTTAAATCAGTCCCATTGTACGATCATTACAGTCACTGGCAAATGTCGGCGCCTGTCGGAGCATCCAGGCTATTCTTTGGCAGAGTAGACCGTATGGCGAGCGCCCGCGGGAGATCTTGCTTATCCAGGGCAATCTAGAAGTTCTTTGCGAGGCTGAAAGACACTGGCATTCCTTACCACATCCGCCTTTTTTCTGCCGCCGGTATCGGTTATTTTGACCCTTCGCGAATCGTCAACGTTCAACGAGGAGAATTGCCACGTGTCACACAGGTTTCGTTTGGCAACTTTCGGACTCTCAAGCTTCCTGCTACTGGCGGCCTGCAACGATCAAGCCCCGCCCAAGGATCTTGGTCTGGCATTGCAGGAAGCAAGCGCAAACTGTGAGGCTGCTGATTTGGTGCTGCACAACACCACGATCTATACGGCAAATGACAGTCAATGGACTGCCAGCGCATTAGCTACGCAAGGTGACCGCATTGTCTATGTAGGAGACGAATCCGGTATTGAGCCCTACCTGTGCGGCAATGCGCAGGTATTTGATCTGGCTGAGCGCACAGTTTTTCCAGGATTCACTGATGCCCACCAGCATCTTGAGGGCATCGGTCGCCGAACTAAAACCCTCAGCCTGTTCGGTATTACGACGCTGGCTGAGACAGTGGCAGCGATCGAGGGTTGGGCAGAGAATGTTCCTGAGGGGGACTGGGTACAGGGTCGCGGATGGATCGAACGGGAGTGGGCCGACGAGCGGCGCTTTCTAAACAAATTCGACGTGGACTCATTTACTAAGAACAAACCGCTGTTCTTGCCAAGGGCAGATGGCGTCTCGGCTCTCGTCAATTCCCGCGCTCTCGAGCTGGCAGGCATCACCGCAAGCACACCCGACCCTGAAGGGGGCCGCTTTGAGCGTGATCTCGACGGGACACCAACCGGATATGTGCTAGCTAATGCGATGAATGTCTTTCGCGAACTGATCCCTCCCGAAACCGATGCCTATATCAAAGACAACCTCGAACGCGGGCTTCAAGCCAACGCAGCGCTGGGCTGGACTCAGACCCATGACGCGGGGATGACGTTCAGGCAGATCGAATTGCTCAAAGAGATCCATGCCGAAGGAAACATGGCGCACCGTGTCTATGCCGCTGCACTGGTGCAGGAAGCGGATTTAATGATCGAACGCGGCCGTGAAACAACCCCTGACTATCTTTTTGATCTGCGAGGGATCAAAGTGTTTATAGATGGCACTCTGGGTTCAAGGGGCGCTGCTTTACTTTCAAATTACTCTGATGCGGACCACAACGGCTTTATGAACCGCACGACCAAAGAGCAAGTCATGCCCGTCCTTGAAGCATCACTGCAACAAGGCCTGCAAATCTGGACCCATGTGATCGGTGACCGCGCCGTGCGAACCTTACTGGACTGGTACGCAGAAGCTCAGAATGACCTGCCCATATCAGAATGGTTCAGCACCGATTTGCGATGGCGTATGGAGCACGCCCAAATCATTCCCCCTTCCGATCAGGCAAGGTTTGTGGAGATGGGTGTCTTTCCTTCTATGCAGCCAAGCCATGGTATTGGCGACCTGAACTTTGCCCCAGATCGACTCGGCCCCGACCGCCTCGGTTATGCCTATCCCTGGCAACAACTAGTCGACCGCGGGCTGATGATCCTTGGCGGCTCGGATGCACCTGTTGAAGCAGGTGACCCACGGATTGAGTTCTATGCAGCCGTCGCACGCAAGCGCCTTGACGGCACAGACGGCCCAGGCTGGCATCCCGAGTTAGCAGTGTCTCGCGAAACTGCGCTGAAAATGTTCACCATTTGGCCGGCCCATGGCGCCTTTCAAGAGCATCTACGTGGTTCAATAGAAACAGGAAAGCTAGCGGACTTCACGGTCTTCGACAACGATCTCATGACAATTCCTGTAGCTGACATCTTAGCTGCCAGAAACGTCATGACCATCGTGGGCAGCAAGATTACTTTTCAAGGGTTGTAGCTCGAAGCCTTCGAAAGGCCGGCCTTGCCGCTCGCCTTGTTCGAAATAGCGTGGAGCCGAGTCTACCGGTTTGAAGCCCCCCAAAGTTTGGCAAGCCAAGTTTATAAATTGTCAGTATGGGCGCTCAACGCGCTGGTATTACATATAGTGCTGTTTTATCCTGCTGACATGTCTTCACTTATCTATCCCACAACAAACCTCACTCAGGTTGAGCAGTTGAACATCGTCCGCGGCGATGGCATCTATGTTTACGATAAAGAGGGCAAGAAGTACATCGAAGGCTTGTCGGCGCTTTGGTGCGCAGCTCTTGGCTACGGTAATGAAGAGATGATCGAAGCGATTACCCAACAGCTTCGCACGCTGCCGTACAGTCATATGTTTGGCGGGCGCACGCACCAAGTCGCGATGAATCTGGCAGACCGACTCAGTGAGATAGTGCCAGTAAGCGATTCCAAAATGTTCTTTGCCAATTCGGGCAGTGAAGCGAATGACTCACTGATCAAGATGCTTAGATATTACTTTAATGTAATAGGCAAACCTCATAAGAAAAAAATCATTGCGCTGGAGCGCTCCTACCATGGAGTAACCATGGCGGCAGCGGCTCTGACCGGCTTGCCGGTAATGCACACGCACTTTGACGTGCCGACCGACGCTCTGGGTATCTTGCGCGCTACCACTCCGCACTACTATCACGAAAAGCTGGATGGTGAATCAGAAGCCGAATTTGTCCAGCGCCTCGTTCGAGACCTCGAGCAGCTGATCGCACGAGAAGGGGCCGACACAATCGCTGCCTTTATCGCCGAACCGATCGGCGGTGCCGCTGGCGTCGTCGTCGCTCCAGATAGCTACTATCCCGCAGTGCAGAAAGTGTTGAAAAAACATGACATCTTGTTTTGGGCTGATGAAGTGATTTGCGGATTTGGCCGGACTGGTAACGACTTTGGCTCAAACACTATGGGCATCAACCCCGATCTGATGAGCCTCGCGAAACAGCTATCCGCAGCATACATACCTGTGAGCGCAGCTGTTGTGCCCGGCTTTATGTATGAAGCCATGCGCGAGCCCAGCAATCAGCTCGGAATATTCGGTCACGGTTATACCTATACCGGTCATCCGGTAGCGGCCGCGGCAGCGCTTAAAGCGCTGGAGATTTATCAGAGGGACGAATTGTTTGAGCATGCTGCCCGTGTAGGTGCTTATATGCAGAGCCGTCTGAGACAGTACGAAAGCCATCCTCTAGTCGGAGAAGTGCGCGGCAAAGGCTTAATCGCTGCGGTCGAACTGGTTGCTAACAAAGCGCAACGAATTGGCTTCCCCGATGGCAAGGTCGGTACAATAGCCAAACAGTACTGTCAGGACAATAGCTTGCTAATCAGGGCGGTCAGCGGCAACTGTATCGCCTTCTGCCCTCCACTAATTATCAGCCAAGAACAAGTTGATGAGATGATCAATATGTTTGATATCGCTCTAAGCCAGACTCTGAATTACGTACACAAAGAAAAACTACTGGTATAAATTATTGACCGGCGAGGTTGTCATGCTGAATACTAAATTGAAAAACGCCAGCTTTATACCATTGGTTCTAATTCTCCTATCTGCCTGTGGCGGGCAAGAACTGGAACCAACACGATCTAAAGGCCCGGCCGACCTCATTCTGACTAACGGCAAGATATTCGTTGCTGATGAAGCTTTTTCAATTGTCGACACTCTTGTAGTTAATAACGGGCTTATCGTGGCGACCGGAGACAGCAGCCTATCGGAACAGTTTGATGCTGATGAAGAGGTTGATCTCGGCGGTAAACTGGTTATACCAGGGTTCAACGACTCGCACACACATATTCGCGGGCAGCCACAGCGCTATATCGAACTCGGCGAAGTCACCTCCATCGAAGAAATCCAACAGCTCATCACGGCGAAAATTGAAGAAATTGGTGAGGGTGAATGGATCACCGGCTACGGTTGGTCCGAAGATGAACTGGACGACGGGAGACGTCCGCTGCGCCCTGATCTGGATGCTGTGGCACCGAATAATCCGGTCATCCTCACCCGGGCAGGTGGGCACAGCGCGGTAACTAACTCGCTAGCTCTGCAACTTTCGGAAATCACGTTGGACACCCCACAACCGGCAGGGGGCGTGATCGAAGTGGGGGAGGACGGGCAGCTGAATGGCGTCATCAGGGAACGTCAGAACATGGTCGGACGGCTGGTACCAGATTCTACCTATGGGGAGATCATTGCCAGTTTGGAAGTAAACCTCAATGCTTTGTTGGCCAAAGGCATCACCTCAATAACTGACGCTTCAAAAACAGTCGATGACTATGAAATGTTCGAGGACCTGTATCAGAATAATAAGCTTGCGCTGCCGCGATCAACCCTGCAGTTCCAGTGGTATGACGCAGCAGCGATCAATGCGCTGAATGCGCGGGTGGGTGAAGGCAGTGATTTTCTGAAACCTGGTGCCATAAAAGTCTTCGCTGATGGTGGTTTCACAGGACCGGCCGCATACACGCTAGAGCCATATGTCGATCAAGGTGAGTATCGAGGGTATCTAAATATGCCTGAAGGGGTCCTGATAAACCACCTAAACCAAATTCATGATGCTGGCTATCAAATGGGTATTCATGCAATCGGGGATGCTGCCATTGTACTAGTAGTGAATACCCTGGCAGATGCGCTGGAGCGAAACCCTCGAGATAATCACCGCCATTATCTGAATCATTTCTCTATGCGGCCTCCCGAGTTGACCATGGAGCTGATGGCAGAACATGAAATACATATCACCCAGCAACCAAATTTCACCTACACACTTGAAGGTCGATACGCCGAGAACCTAGATGGTTGGAGATTGCAGCACAATAACCCGCTGCGTGGACCAATGGACCACGGGATTACCGTGGCCATTTCCAGCGACATCTTGCCGATTGGACCTCTAGTGGGCATTTATGCCGCCGTAACACGAAAAGGGATGACTGGAACTATATATGGGGCAGATGAAGCAATAACCATGGAGGAAGCCATTCGCGCCTACACGGCACTGGGGGCCTATCTCAACTTTGAAGAGGATAAAAAAGGCACGCTTGAGGAAGGCAAATTTGCCGATATGGTCATGCTGTCCGAAGACCTATTGTCCCTTGACCCAGAACGCATCATGGATGTCGAAGTCGAGAAAACTTGGATTGGAGGCTCACTTGTATACGAAAGCGCTGCCCCATAGTGGGCCCTTCGCTTAAAAGAATTCGTCCAGAAAAAGCTCAAGCGGATAGAGCCAATACACACAACTGAATGGCTCGGCATACTAGCACCGCATTCGAGTTTACCCAGCAGCTGCAGGCAGAACGGCAAGAGGGTTATTCGACGGCCGAGTATCCAGGAATAGCATTTAGCACCCCGAGTTGCCCGATGGCCTCTTGGGAGCCATATCGTGCTTCAACTGTCATACATCGACGTCGGCGAACCCTACTGAAAGACCGACTATCGTCATCGCAAACGATCATCTGGCTGAGCGGCTTCCCGCGGTTATAGTCAGCAAGTTCCTCGAAGCTCATCCGTTCAAATCTTGGCGTGGTGTCGACCTCGCAAGCAACGAGCGCCATTGCGAAAAGGGAAAATGTGATCAGTCTCATTACTGGTAAAAGCCTCGCGTTATTGGTTTACTGGCAGGCTGTCGCAGACAGAAATACTCGCCCGTGCCCGCGAAATATGGTCAGGGGTGGATAACTCACTGCCCATCCCCGAATAAAAACGACAATTATGCGGAAACAGTTCTATGTCTGAAAATTCTCAACAATCAAGCTTTCTTCGGGTTCTCGGCAGGCGGGACGTGGTAGCGCTCGCCTTTGGCGCGATGATCGGATGGAGTTGGGTGGTTCTTACTGGCACCTGGATTACCTATGCGGGCGTCCTGGGCGCCATCACAGCGTTTCTGGTCGGCGGTGGCGCCATTGCGGTAGTTGGTCTGACCTATGCTGAACTGTCGTCCGCACTCCCTTTTGCAGGAGGCGAACACGTCTACAGCGAACGAGCCCTCGGGTATCGGGCTTCATTCATCTGCACCTGGGCCATCATTCTGGGTTACATGTCTGTCATCGCATTTGAAGCGGTTGCTCTGCCGACGGTAATGGATTCGCTAGTACCCGGGCTAGACGTGGGTTATTTGTGGACTGTTGCAGGTTGGGACGTTTACGCGACTTGGGTGGCTACTGGTATTGCCGGCGCAGTCATTATGACTACGCTGAATGTTATCGGGGTTAAATTCGTTGCAATCGTCCAGACCACCGTTGTGCTGATGATTCTTGTCGTCGGCTTCTTCTTTGTGAGTGGCGCAGGCGTTAACGGCTCTCTCTCGAACCTTGACCCCCTATTTGCTGAAGGCGTGACCGGTATTACGAGTGTGCTAGTAATGGTGCCCTTTATGTTTGTGGGTTTTGACATCATTCCACAGGCCGCTGAAGAAATTGATCTTCCATACCGCGATATCGGCACCGCCATCATATTGTCTGTCATGATGGCCATTGCCTGGTATGCCTTGATCATCATTGGTGTGGGCTTAGTAATGGATGGAGAAGCGCTCGCTGGCGCTGATTTGGTAACGGCCGAGGCGAATGGTCTGATTTACGGCGATCTAGGCAAAACTGTGCTGCTGGTGACCGGTCTTGCTGGCATCGTGACCAGCTGGAATGCACTTATTGTTGGCGCCAGTCGCGCCCTGTACGCCATGGCAAAAGCGGATATGCTACCTGCAGCTCTAGCCGAGATCCATCCTCGGTATCACACCCCCAGAAATGCGATTTTGCTGATCGGGGCTCTATCGGTAATCTCACCATTTTTTGGCCGGCCCGCACTTGTTTGGCTGGTGAATGCTGGCGGGCTTGGCATTGTTGTGGCTTATGCCTTTGTTGCGCTGTCCTTTCTAGCGCTGCGCAAACATGAACCAGATCTACAGCGGCCTTATAGAGCGCCGGGTGGCAGTTTTTCGGGTTACCTCGCGCTAGTCCTCTCTATCGCAATCGGGCTGCTCTATTTCCCCGGCAGCCCTTCAGCGCTGATTTGGCCACAAGAGTGGTCGATCATTGTGTTCTGGATCATACTGGGCGCTCTTCTATTTGGCTTGTCACGGTTTTCGAAAAAAGCAACTTAAGTTGGAAGAGCCTCTGATCGCTGTTTCAAGGCGAATTAAGTCGCTTGCGAAGTAACAGTCATTAGTTGAACATAGACCATTACCCTGAGCGCGGAGGAGAGCCTTATGGCCCACACAAAAATAAAATGCAGCTCATCGTTTCTTATGATCCTTTTATCGCTCTCCGGCCAGTTAGCCGGACAAGAAGATTCCGGATACTACGTTGCTCGCACGCCTGATGGCGATCCCGATCTACAAGGAGTTTGGGAAAATAACACCATCACCCCGGTTGAGAGGCCTGACGTCTTTGGCGATAAGGAAATGCTGACTGAAGATGACGTGGCCTTCATTAAACAGAGAATTGGCGAAATTATGGCTGCCGGTGAAGATGCGCTATTCGGTGGGGGCGTCCTCGAAGCCGTATTTAGCGGTGAGATCAATTCCTATGATCCGTCTACTGGAAACTATGACTCCCAGTGGATGGCGGATCGCACTGTGCACCGGCGCACCTCTCAGATCACAGACCCGCCAAACGGCAAATATCCCCCACGGACCGAAGCCGCCGTGGCTGCCGCCAGGGAGCTGGAAGAATGGCGTGCGGCCCACCCTGCCGATTCTTGGACAGACCGACCGCTGGGGGAGCGCTGCCTGTCGTTCGGAGCCCCCCGGCTCGGCTCGGGCTATAACAGCTACTGGCAAATCGTGCAGTCAAGAGAGAGCGTGGTGATTTATCAGGAAATGGCCCACGATGCGCGCATCATTCCCATCGTCGAAAAACCCCATGCTCCCGTCGGTTTGAAGCTTTGGCACGGAGATTCGCGCGGCTGGTGGGAGGGCGACACGCTGGTCATAGAAACCACAAATTACTCCGACGCCAGCAGCACCAGTCCGAAGACTGACGAGAAAGTAAATATCGAGCGTCTAACCAGAATCAGCGACAACGAACTTAAGTATCAGCTTACCTCGAGCGACCCTGGACAATTTACCGCACCTTATACCAGAGAGATTATTTTTGATCATACGCCTGACAAAATTTATGAATACGCCTGTCACGAAGGCAACTATGGGATGTTCAACATCCTGTCAGGACACCGGGCCGAAGAGAGACTGGCAACGCAAAATCAGGATAACTAGAAACCATGAAACCGGGTGCAATCGCGTTAGCCGTCTTAACCTTGATGCTGACGACACAGGCGACCGCGCAACAAGCGTTCTACATGGCGAACGAAGCGGTCATGGTTACTGACGGCAACACCAAGGTGCTGTTCGACCCGCTTTACCCCGAAAGCTATGGCCAGTACAAACTTGTACCCGATGAAATGCGAAAGGCGCTTTTTGCTGGCGACGAGCCCTTTGATGGCGTTGACGCGATTTTCGTCAGTCATTTTCACGGAGATCATTTCTCTCCTGACGATATGCTGCGACTTTTAGTCACACAACCCGAGATTATTGTCTACGCACCACAGCAAGCAGTCACCGCCATGCGGTCAATAGCGACCCCTGAACAGAAGCTGGTTTTTGATCGGGTGAACGGCGTTGCCCTCGAGTATCAGGATGCGCCTGTCACTATGTCAATAGCCGACCTGAAAGTGGAAGCCGTTCGGATTCCACACTCAGGCTGGCCAACCGACCGATTAAATATCCAGAATATTGTCTGGCGCGTCACCCTGGAAGAGCGCAGCGTTGTGGTGCACATGGGAGACGCCGATTCAAATGAGGCACATTTCGCACAAGACCCTGACTTCTGGAGTCGGGTTTCTCCAAATATGGCCTTTCCCCCCTACTGGTTTTTTGGCAGCCGCGAAGGCAGAAGTATCTTGGAAAATCGAGTCGGCGCTAAAAGGAATGTTGGCATTCACGTGCCCAGATCAATACCCAGCGATCCGATGCAGAGACCACGCCCTTTGCGCGGGGCTGATCTTTTTTTGGTTCCCGGCGAAACACGTCGTATCAACTGATATGGCCTCTGACAAGTTCAGATTTCCTACACTCACAGCCGTTGTTATCGCTAACATGGTCGGAACCGGAGTCTTCACCAGTCTTGGGTTTCAACTTCTTGATATCCGGTCCGGCTTTGCCTTGCTTGCGCTCTGGGCTATCGGTGGGATGGCTGCGCTATGCGGGGCGATGACCTACGGCGAGCTCAGTGCCGCGTTGCCTCGCTCTGGAGGAGAATATAATCTACTCAGTCGAATTTATCATCCAGCTGCCGGCTTCGTGTCGGGATGGGTTTCTTCGACAGTGGGTTTCTCTGGACCCGTCGCTCTGGCAGCGATGACGTTTTCTGCTTACGCATCATCCATCTTTCCGGAGGGCCTGAGCGAGAATTTTCAGAAGCTCCTGGCAGCAACACTCCTTATTCTCCTGACAGTGGTTCACGCCACTAATCATAAAAACAGCAGCGGCGCTCAGGTGATTTTTACACTGGTGAAAATCGGAGTGATTCTCGCTTTTGTCTTGGGCACTCTGATTGTCGTAGAAACGCCGCAGCCGGTTAGTTTCTCTCCCGCTGAGGGAGACTTCGCAATAATCACCAGTAGCGCTTACGCTGTCGCGCTCATCTACGTCTCATTTGCCTATACTGGATGGAACGCAGCGACCTATCTAAGCAGTGAGTTAGAGAACCCGCAACGAACGCTTCCCTGGATTTTGATTTTTGGCACGGCCGTTGTGACCTTGCTTTACTTAGGGTTAAATTTCTCCTTTCTTTACGCCGCACCAATGAACCTATTGGCAGGTCAGGTTGAGGTGGGGGCAATCGCCGCTCAGGCGGCCTTCGGAGAGACTGCGGGACGTCTAACTGGCCTGGTGTTGGCCATGCTCCTCGTCTCAACGGTAAGCGCGATGACAATGGCGGGACCAAGAGTAATTCAGGTCATCGGAGAGGATTACCCTGCGCTCGGAATGCTGGGCCGAAAGAACCGGAGTGGAATTCCCGCGACCGCAATCTGGATTCAGTCATCCGTTGCTCTATTGTTTATTCTGTCTTCTACATTCGAGTCCGTACTTGTTTTTTCCGGATTCACCCTCGCACTTAACAGCTTTGTTACTATCGCGGGCATATTTGTACTACGCCACCGACAGCCACATCTAGCCCGACCTTATCGGACGTTTCTCTATCCCCTACCCCCTTTGATCTACCTCTTGCTCACCGGCTGGATTCTGGGGTTCACTCTGATCAGCCGGCCAGCAGAGGGATTATTTAGTCTCGGA
>DORE01000177.1 GCA_003514305.1 Gammaproteobacteria bacterium
TATCCGTAACGATTGCCGGTTGCTGATTTCCGTAATTTGGTATCGGAGCCAGGTGTTCTAGCCAGTCAGGCTTTGGATCGCCAGCGGCGGGGTAGTTAGCGTTAGGTCCTCGGTAGCCGTGGGGTTTATCATAGTAATCCTCGAGGCCATTGACCAACGCGCGATTCGCTGCGAGCTGTTTATCTCCGTCGATACTGGTGATGACTTCAAAGCCCCGGGTGTAGGTTTCTTGTTGGAATTGTTCAAATAGGGTCTGCCTGACCATCTCTGCCACATAGGGCGCCGGAACTTCGATGTTGCGATTCCGTCGGTTGGCAGTAACAGGGGCTGCGTTGGCCTCTTCAAACTGTGCTCGAGTTATCATGTCCTCTTTTAGCATGTTTTCAAGCCGGGTCTCCCGCCGGCTGACTGCGCGCTCTGGATTGGCCAGCGGATTGCAGCTGGATGGGCATGGCAACAAGGCTACCATCATCGCAGCCTCTGCCAGTGTCAGTTCACTGACCTCCTTGCCATAGTACACAAATGCTGCAGCTCCTATTCCATCGGCGCCGGCACCGAAGTAAATCGTATTAAGGTAAAGAGTAAGTATTTCCTCTTTGGTCAGCTCGCGCTGAATCTGCAGTGCAAAAGGAATTTCCTTGAATTTGCGCAGATACACATTGTCACTGTCAAAAGAAAGATTATTAGCTACCTGCATCGTGATGGTGCTGCCGCCTCCGAGACCTTGGCCAGTAATAAATCCGTAGAAGCCACGCATCAGGCTTTGAAAGTCTACGCCAGGGTGAGAGTAAAAACGCACGTCTTCAGTCGCTATCAGCGCATCGATTAGACGTTGAGGTATATCCTCGTATTCAACCGGATCGCGGCGATTACCGATTTCATCTATCAGGCGGCCGTCGGAGGTGTAAATTCTGAGGGGAGTCTCGAGTTGAACATATCGGTATGTTTCAGCCTCTGGCAGTAAGGGTGCCAAATACAGATAAGCGGCCATGGCTACCATTGCTCCGCCACTGAGGGCTGAGACTGCCAACAATAAGAGCCATGATAGGATGGATTTGTACTTGGTGAGCACGGGGCCGGCACCTCAAAACAGGGAAAAACANNCCTTGGCCAGTAATAAATCCGTAGAAGCCACGCATCAGGCTTTGAAAGTCTACGCCAGGGTGAGAGTAAAAACGCACGTCTTCAGTCGCTATTAGCGCATCGATTAGACGTTGAGGTATATCCTCGTATTCAACCGGGTCGCGGCGATTACCGATTTCATCTATTAGACGGCCATCGGAGGTGTAAATTCTGAGGGGAGTCTCGAGTTGAACATATCGGTATGTTTCAGCCTCTGGCAGTAAGGGAGCTACATACAGATATGCGGCCATAGCTACCATTGCTCCGCCACTGAAGGCTGAGACTGCCAACAAAGATAGCCATGAGAGGATGGATTTGTACTTGGAAGGCACGGGGCTGGCACCTCAAAACAGGGAAAAACAGTTAGTTCACGGCGCAGTGAGACTGAAACCGACCCTATGAGTATACACTTGCGGCACAAATATTCCGTTAAAATCGGCGTGACCTTCAAGAAGGTTTTAATGGGCGATCGAGTGCAACCGACCCTGCCCGTGCAACTTGCCCGGCAACAAACCCCAGAGACTCATCGAACAGCCATCTATTGTTTCTTGATGATGTGTTGAAAACTCTAGCAATTTATCCTGCGGCCGTTGTTGTAGCCAGGAAACTTCGTTAAGATGAATGCTAAGCTGTTGTAAAAGAAGAAAATTCTGAGGTTTTTGAGCGGCCTTAGTTCAATGGTTTTGATTTGTCCCCGCATCAGCACATAGCATTGACCATTTTGCTGAGAGTTCGCTTTGACCATGACGTGAACAAAATAGCTGGACAGTTGTGTTGCGGGGACAATTGAAAAACATCTTCTTCCTGCTGAGTTTTTGGAACAAGACCTGCACTTTGAGCAGAGTGGATAACAGTTCTATCGCGTTTGTCGCCGTGTACAGGCTGGCAGATTAAGTAATCTGGCCTTTGCCCTCCAACTCAGTCTTTGAAAATAATCTTAAAGATCTGGAGGTGGTTGATGAAGGCGTCGCCGCTGTCGCAATCTGCTGATTCATGCTTGGGTCGGCGACCACGTAATGAGTTTTCTGCAGAAAAAATGCATGCGAGACTTGACTTGGAGAGGCGAACAAAAAACTGGTGCGCTGAGCTGGACTATGGATTACTCAGGTAACGTATTTCTGGTGGGTCCGATGGGTGTCGGCAAGACTACTATTGGACGCACTCTAGCCGACCGGATGAATCTGGATTTCTTTGATTCGGATCAGGAGATCGAGGCGGCGACTGGCGCTGATATTCCCTGGATCTTCGACGTTGAGGGCGAGCGTGGGTTCAGACAGCGGGAAGTGAAAATGATCGACCAGCTCTCACAGCAAAAGAATATCGTTCTAGCCACAGGTGGCGGAGCCATCTTGGTTGAAATAAATCGCAAACGGCTCAAGAAACGTGGCCTGGTGGTGTATTTGCGCGCGAGCATCAAGCAGCAAGTCGAACGTACCGCGCGTGACAGGCATCGTCCTTTGCTGCAGACCGGAAATCCCAAGCAGATAATCAAGGAGTTGTTTGTGGCGCGTGAGCCGCTCTATTTCCAGGTTGCCGATTTGGTGATAGACACCAATCGGCGAAATCTGAGGAGCGTGAGCAATGAAATAATCAAGCAAATAAGAACGCATCAACGATCTTCAAGCCCCAAGTAAGTGACTGCCTTTGAACCTGATGGCGAAGATTTTCCTACAGACGAGCGAGAGAGTTAAGAAATTTTGGAAACCTTAAGCGTTGAATTGAGTGAACGTAGCTACCCGATTTTCATTGGGCCAGGCCTGCTGAACGATGCTGGCCGACTGCGTCCTTATCTGGGCCGGGGGCGGGCATTTGTGGTAAGTAATGACATTGTTGCGCCGCTGTATCTTAACGTGGTGAAGCAAATGCTCGGTGAAAGTTACGGCGGGGAAATAATCTTGCCGGATGGTGAAGCCCACAAAACGCTTGGTACCATATCTAAAATTTATGATTGGCTTCTTCGCGCTAAAGCAGATCGGCAAACCACACTGGTGGCACTTGGCGGTGGTGTTGTAGGAGACATCGCTGGTTTCGCTGCGGCAACTTATCAGCGGGGCATCAATTTCTTGCAGATTCCAACCACTTTGCTCGCACAGGTTGACTCTTCGGTCGGAGGCAAGACCGGGGTGAACCACCCATTGGGAAAAAACATGATTGGTGCGTTTTATCAGCCCAAGTGTGTCCTAATCGATACTCAGGTGCTGGAGACGCTGCCGCAGCGAGAGGTGAAGGCAGGTCTGGCAGAGGTAATCAAATATGGGCTTGTAAACCAGCCAGAATTTCTCGCCTGGCTGACAAGCAATGCGGAAGACATATTGGCTCTTGATGACGAGAAGCTGACTGAATTGATTCGCGTCTGCTGTCAGGCTAAAGCAGACATTGTAGCGGCGGATGAGCGGGAAGCTGGGCTTCGGGCGCTACTGAATCTTGGGCATACTTTTGGTCATGCCATCGAGACTGCAAGTGGCTACGGGACCTTATTACACGGCGAGACGGTTGCGATGGGTATGGTAATGGCTGCTGATTTATCGCGGCGCTTGGATCTGTTAACTGCAGAACAAGCCGCGGAAGTGCGCGGGATACTGGAAAACGACTTCTCCATTCCAGTTATTCCCCCCGGACAAATTAGTGCGGAAGATTATCTGGACTTGATGTCTTCGGACAAAAAAGCGGAACAGGGGAAAATACGATTTATTTTGCTGAAATCCCTCGGGCATGCTGTCTTACGAGGTGATGTGCCTCTCAAATTGCTCAGAGAAACACTGTCAGCCGGTGAAGAACTTTGTCGTTAGGTGCTCGATAAGCAATGTGCGACCTCAGATAAAACACACAAAATCGAGGTTTTAAACCAGATTTATTCGAGCAGCCGCCAAAACCATCGGGATATTGCTGCAGCGCCAGTCTGTGAGCGCTCTTGGAGGTGTTTCTCGTATTTATATGATGCGGCTGCTCTTCCTCCATGGATTCGCACGGCCAGCAAGATATAGCCAAAGGCGATTGCACCTCGATCGCCTCGCGTTAAGCTGTCCTAGTGCGTTGGTGTATGAGGGCTGCTCATGTATCATCATGCCATCTTAGAACTTAATAGTGCTATCAAGCTTCCAATGAATGATCGCTTTTTGCGTGCCTTACTTAGGCAGCCCGTGGATCGCACGCCAATATGGATGATGCGTCAAGCTGGCAGATATTTGCCCGAGTATCGCGCCACTCGGAAGCAGGCAGGCAGCTTTCTTGATCTATGCAAGAATCCGGACCTGGCCTGTGAAGTGGCGATGCAGCCGCTGCGTCGCTATGACTTTGATGCAGCGATACTTTTCTCCGATATTCTGACAATCCCTGATGCCTTCGGGCAGGGACTGTATTTCGAAGAGGGCGAGGGTCCGAGGTTTCGTAAAGTGGTTCGCACGCCGACGGATGTAGAATCTCTGCCCGACGTTTCAATAACTCGCGAGCTTTCATATGTGTTTGAGGCAGTCGCTCTTATCAGGCGGGAGCTGGCCGGAAAGGTGCCCCTGATCGGGTTTTCCGGCAGCCCTTGGACTCTCGCCACTTACATGATTGAAGGCGGAGGTAGCAAAGATTTTCGGGTCGCCAAACAATTTCTATACAACCATCCCGAAGCGATGCATCTGCTGCTTCAGCGACTCGCCGATGCGGTGATCGAATATCTTAAAGCTCAGATCGACGCTGGCGCTCAGATTGTGCAAATCTTTGATACCTGGGGC
>DORE01000163.1 GCA_003514305.1 Gammaproteobacteria bacterium
GCAAGCAGATAGTGCCGATTGCCTCGTTCTAGTAGACTTTTCCGCCAAACCCACATCCTTTGACATGCGTCATAGTCCCAATCTTTTATTTTTCTTCGATGTGGTAGCCAAGAATTAGGCTCTCGTTTTCGCTTTTATTTCAAGTCGCTCGCGTTTCTTCCTTCGCGATAACACCGGCAGCACAAAGAGATAGCTTCCTGTCAACCACATCGCAAATAGGATGATCGCCGTTGGAAAGAAAACCCATAACTTGATGTTGTCATGGAAAAAAGAGCCGTCGTGAATAGTTTCGATAAGATCACTGCGACGATAGGCAACCTGAAGAATCTCAGCTGTGGTCGCGTCGATTTGAATTTCCCACCGATTAAGGCTACGAATTTTTAACATACCGCGGGACGGCCGTACATCTACTCGATCAATGTCTTGCCAATCATTAATTGCGGCTGCTTCTACGGACTGAGCAGCCGCTAGAATGTCAGCAAAAGAAATTTGCGGCAGGGTCCCGGTACCCCGCTGGGTCGCGGGTTGAATCCAGTGCACATCTTTTTTCAGTTGCAGTACCGTGCCAGTGCCGATAATGATGAAAGCTGGCAAAAAGATAACAAGCGACGCCCAATAGTGCGTCTTGCGGGTCAGAACAGCCCAATTAATTCTCACCACCATCCTCCTTATTACATCCAATGTATCCCAGTTTCTGTCGCTTTAAACTGCTTACAATGGTCTTTTGCAAGCAGTAGCAGCCAAGGCAAATAGTAAATTGTTCTGTAAAAGCGTCCATGTTAGTTTGGCAATTCCTAATTATCCTCAAGACAAAAGCCAATGAAAACGCTGATATGCTTTTTTTTTTCAATATGCTTCGCGATATCGGTTTCCCTGAGCTACGCCCAATCCTTCGATGGCATGCAGTATCGCAATATAGGCCCAACCCGCGGTGGCCGTGTAACTGCGGTGGCGGGAACAGTCGCCGCACCCGCTACTTTCTACTTAGGCGCATCTGGCGGCGGTGTATGGAAAACTCAGGACTATGGTACCAGTTGGAACAACGTTTCTGACGGGTATTTCAGCACACCGTCTATCGGTGATATTGCCGTGGCTCAAAATGATGCCAACATAATTTATGTGGGCACTGGTTCTGATGGGCTCCGCAGTAATGTCATCACTGGCAAGGGCATTTACAAATCGATAGACGGGGGGGAAAGCTGGCAACACCTGGGTCTGGAAAAGACCGGTCATATTGGTGCTGTGGAAATTAATCCAGAAAATCATAATGTGGTTTATGTTGCGGCTATTGGCCAGGCCTATAATCCCAACCCAGAACGCGGGCTCTATAAAACGGTTGATGGAGGCAGGACTTGGATAAGAACTTTATATATTTCAGACAAAACAGGTATCTCCGATGTAGAGATGTTACCAGGCAATCCTGAAATACTATTTGCCACCGCGTGGAAGGCGGAACGAAAGCCTTGGACAATCATAAGTGGAGGTGAAAACAGTGAGGGCGGCTTGTTCAAATCTGTAGACGGTGGTAGTAACTGGGAGAAGATTATCGAAGGCCTGCCCAGCGGCTTAATTGGTAAAATGGATCTAGCAATTTCACCATCAAACTCCAGCATCATTTATCTCTTAGTCGAGGCTCCCGATGACGAAGGAGGCTTGTATAAGTCTACTGATCAGGGTCAAACCTTTAAACAGGTGTCCAGCCATAATGGCATCATCACACGACCGTTCTACTACGCTAACATTGATGTTGATCCGCAGAATCCCGAAGTTGTTTATGCGATGTCTACAGGCAACTTTATTTCGAAGGACGGCGGTGAAAACTGGGATCGCTTAGCTACACCTCATGGCGATAATCATGACATGTGGATCAACCCGGAAAATCCCGATCTATATATTCAGGCCAACGATGGCGGCGCAAATGTTACTCACAATGGCGGCAAAACGTGGTCCACCCAATTCAATCAGCCGACTGCCGAACTATATCAAGTAGAAGTTGACGATCAATATCCCTATTGGCTGTATGCAGGCATGCAAGATAACGGTACCACCATTTCCGTGCCGAGCATTGCGCCTTATGGCGTGCAACATTCAAACCGTTGGATCGTGGACTCCGGTGGCTGTGAGACCGGGCCTGCTGTACCTAAGCCCGGAGACCACAACATCGTTTATGCAGACTGCAAAGGGCGCTTTGGTGTATTCGATAAACGCCTTGGCACTGAGAAAGGGTACTATGTGGGCGCCGCCAATATGTATGGCCAGAACCCGAAAGATTTGCGCTATCGCTTCCAGCGCGTTTCTCCGATCCACGTGTCTCCTCACGACCCGAACGTGATCTACCACACCTCGCAATATGTTCATCGCACTACCGATGAGGGGAAAACCTGGGAAACGATTTCTCCAGACCTGACGGCATTTGAAGAAGAGTATCAGGTGATCTCTGGCTCACCTATTACCCGCGACATTACCGGGGAAGAGTTTTACAGCACCATCTATTCAATTCGGGAGTCTTCGGTGCAGGCTGGCGTTATCTGGGTCGGTGCCAATGACGGGCCTGTGCACGTTACCCGTAACAACGGCGGAAGCTGGAATGATGTAACGCCAAGACGTTTGCCAGCGGGCGGCCGCGTGGATGCGGTGGAGCCTTCACCCCACGACGCAGCCAAAGCTTATATCGCGGTCCTGCGCTACCAGTTAGGTGACTGGAAGCCTTACATCTATCGCACCAATGACTTCGGTAGAAGCTGGGATTTGTTAACCGATGGCAACGGTATTCCTGAAGACTATCCCACGCGCGTAGTAAGGGAAGATCCGGACAAAGAAGGCGTTCTTTATGCCGGCACAGAGTACGGTATCTTCGTCTCCCTCGATGATGGGGAAACCTGGCATGATTTCCAGCAGAACCTGCCAGTCACACCAGTCACTGACATCAAAGTCGTGCGTGGTGATCTCGCCATCAGCACCATGGGACGCTCATTCTGGGTGCTGGACAATATCACTACTTTGCGACAGGACAAAATCAACAGCCTGGATAACGAGCCAGCGCTGTTTCAGCCCAAGAATACCATTCGTTATCGCCGGCCCCGCGGCATGCCGAATACCGAGGTACCGGATTACCCACAGCCAGCCGTTGTAATTGACTATTACCTGCCGGAGGATTTTTCGGAGCGCTTAGTGATGGAGATACTGGATGATGTCGGCAATGTGGTTAATCGATTTTCCAACGCGGATGAAAACTTTGACGACAGCCTTGGTGAACGGGCCCTTACTGATATG
Organism: Gammaproteobacteria bacterium; assembly: GCA_003514305.1. GTDB lineage: Bacteria > Pseudomonadota > Gammaproteobacteria > Pseudomonadales > Pseudohongiellaceae > UBA9145. Next base: position 3,274 of record DORE01000163.1, read on the forward strand.
GGCACCAACCAGACTATCTACTTGGTGGACGACTCCCTATCGACAAATGCAGGTTTGAACCGTTTTCGCTGGACCATGCGTCACTTCGGCGCGTGGCATAGAAACGAGGACCGCCGTTATCAAAACGGACCTATGGTCAAACCAGATACCTATACCGTGCGACTAATTGCTGGGGACAGCATTATGGCGCATTCGTTTGAGCTACAGGTTGACCCGAGAGTGCTTGCGGGTGGAACCACGCTTGACGATATTTCTGAGCAGGTTGATCTGCAGCTCGAGATAACAGAGCTGCTGTCCAGCGCTCGTCGCCTTGAGGATTTGCTAGACAACGAACAGGAGGAGCTTGAAGAGCTTAAAACTAAAACCGGATTGAGCGCCCAGCAGCAGGAGCGACTGGAAAGCGTCTATTCTGTGCTCTCCGCCTTGCAGACGCCGGAAGGCATCTACATGGAACCCATGCTTACAGCTCAGATCAGCTACCTCTACAATATGATCAATGCCGCCGATCAGGCGCCTGGGCAAGAAGCAGAGTCGCGTTTCGCCGAGTTGACTCGGCAGTACCAGGCGCTGACGGCAGAAGATACCGGCGCAGATTGATAGGCGCGTTCAGACGGACACAGCCTGTACTTAACAAGTAATTCGTAGGCTGGCCAGAAAGCGAAAACGAGCGCACGTATGGGGCGGGCGAATGCTGAGAGGGTATGCTCGGTGTCTTTGCCGACTGGAATTGGCTAACGGAAGTGAAACCCCAGTGTAAACTCTCTACCAATCGCCAGGGTACTGAGCGCATCAGCGGAGTTGAAGTAGGTTTCATTAAATAGATTCTCAATGCCAGCCTGCATCTGCCAGCGTTCACTGAGATCAAACCTTAGACTTAACGCACCGATATTTGCAGCCTGCAAAGCCCTTTCTGTCGCGCCGAAATCCTGTTTATCCAATCTTCTGCGCAGGCTCACATTCAATGACCAACTCGGCGCTGAATAGAAAAAATCAACCTGATGCCTCTCGGCGGGAATATCAATAAGTGTATTTTTATTGTCACTATTGCCGGTGACTTTTTGCCCGGAAAACGTTAACTGCCAGGGATTGGAGGGAAACAGCGCTGCGCGATATTGCCAGCCTCTGAGATCCCCGCTCAACAGGTTGCGGTAGGTCAGAGTGTTGTCATCAAGCGTGATCCGCTCGATAAAGTCATCAATTTCTATTGCAAAGCCATGCAGTTCAAAAGCTAGACTTTTATTCTGGTACTCTATGGCGATGTCCAATTCCGAGGTATCTTCAGGAAGTAGTCTTGAATTCCCGACAACCTCCCCACGGCCTGTGGTGCCAATGAAAAGCCTTTCTGATAGGCTGGCAAACCTGCTGCTGGTCCCATAGCCCAGGCTTAAATCCCAACTACCTAGAGGCTTGCGCACCGTCAGGAAGTAAGACCCTTTGCTTAGGGACATTTTTTCCGACTTCGAATCACCCTGCGTAAAGAAGGTCCACCTGCCACCAAGATGCACGGAGACGAAATCGAAGTCTCGATTGGCCGTGGCGAAGATCGCCGATTCATTTTCTTCGCCATCATCAAGCGATCGAGCAGATCCGCGCAGCCGTGAGAGTATGAAATCATCCTGCCGCGCGTCGACACCTCTGCGACCGAAATAGTCGAATCCATATTGGCCACTTAGCGGGCCAGCCTGCCATCTATCCTCCAGTGTGAAGCCTATATCCAGCGAGCGATTGGCAACCTCTTTGACTTGAGATTCAAGCCCTTGCCTTTTAGAGTCATTCTCCTGTGTCTCCCGCGTCAACAGGTCCTGGTAGTGCAACGATAAGCGCGCTGACCAGTCACCAGAGCCGCTTAGCTTTACTTGACTGAGCAGATGATTTTCTTTTGGATAGACGATACTGCGAACCAACGGAAACTGTATATTGTCCTTGCCGATGTCTTCAGCTGTACTGCCAATCAGCTGCCAGTCGACACTATAGTTGCGCGCCCTAAACAGGCGTTGGTAATAGGCTGACAGCTGATCAAATCGGTCAAACTTGGTGTCTCCCTTCACTGTTTTTCCATCGTCTCGCTGACGGAGTGCGATGCCAGCAGAATAATTTACGTTACCGGCGCCTGCTGCAAGATTTCGCTCGCCACCATCGCTCGCAAAACCCGCACTTAACCAAGGCGAAGCATTCTCTCGAAGCAGCAGCTGCAGGGCCCCGGCAAGAGCACCACTGCCATAATAGATACTGGCTGGTCCCTGAATGATCTCAACACCACCTAGAAGCAGGGGATCCAAAAATGAAGCCGATACCCCCGCGCGTCTCTCCGAAGTTAAACGCACCCCGTTAAGGAAACTCTGAACCCGCTGCCGCGCCAGACCACGAATATTCAGCGTTTGAAATAGACCAGGCTGGCCGTTTAGCGAAATACTGGGCTGCAGTGCAAGTGCCTCGGAGAGTGAACCGGTAGCGGTAGTTAGTTCATCGATCCCAACGTATTCGCTAACCAGGGTCTCTCCTTGACGATGTCGTGTGGTGGCTACACTGATTGATTCGATTAAGGCGAGCGGACTGCTCGCAGCAGCATCTTCCCCAACAGCTGCATTAGCCCCGTCCGACTGCGCAGGCATAGGTGCAGCCAGAGACACGAATACTAAAATTGAGAGTGTGAAATATTTAGAGTAGGCCAACACAATAGTTTCCAACGTCCAGCGGGCACTATGCTATCAGATTGCAACCCGAGCAGCCTTAGCGCAAAATGATTCGGTCCTCATCTTTCAAAAAATTAGGAGACTTCATGAACCTGACAGTACGGCTTAGCCGCGAAACTCAGCGTTACTTGAACTCAGCTCTGGCGCTGGCGGTTGGCTTCGCGTTGTTGCTGCCATTTTCTAATTCTGTGCTCGCACAAGGGAGTCGATTCGATGGTTTGGAGTTTCGCTCTATCGGGCCATTCCGGGGCGGCCGCTCTGCCGCAGTTACCGGCGTACCCGGCGAGAACAATCTCTACTACATGGGGGCTACCGGCGGTGGAGTCTGGGAAACTCGTGATGGTGGCGCTAACTGGAAAAACATTTCCGATGGCTATTTTGGTGGTTCCATTGGCGCTGTCGCTGTCAGCGAATGGGATCCCAACGTCATCTATGTGGGCGGCGGCGAAGTGACTGTGCGTGGCAATGTCTCCCATGGCAGCGGAATGTGGAAATCCACCGACACCGGCAAGACCTGGAAATCCATTGGCCTTACTGACAGTCACCATATTCCTAGAGTACGCATTCACCCGCGCAATCCTGACCTTGTCTATGCTGCAGTCATGGGTCATCTACATGGCCCCAATGAAGAGCGCGGTGTGTTCCGCAGCAAAGATGGAGGCGAGAACTGGGAAAAAATACTGTACATAGATGATGAAGTTGGTGTTGTTGATCTCGTTATGGACCCCAATAATCCAAGAATTCTATACGCCAGCTCATGGCGAATTTCTCGGACGCCCTACACCCTCTCGAGTGGCGGTGAGGGATCGGCTCTGTGGAAGAGCACAGATGGCGGCGACACCTGGGAGAATCTGTCTGAAAAAGAAGGCATGCCTGACGGTACTCTGGGTATCATCGGCGTAACCGTCTCTCCGGCTAACTCCGAACGGGTGTGGGCAATTGTCGAAAATAAAAACGGCGGTGTGTTCCGTTCAGATGACGGCGGCGCGACCTGGGCCAAAACCAATGACGACAGAAACCTGCGTCAACGCGCTTGGTACTACACACGAATCTATGCCGATAGCCAGGATGAGAATCGCGTCTATGTGCTCAACGTCGGCTTCTTCACCTCAACCGATGGAGGGACTACCTTCGAGCGTGTGTCTACCCAACCGCCCCATGGCGACCACCATGACCTTTGGATTGCGCCGGAGGACGCCACTCGCATGATTGTAGCCGATGATGGCGGCGGTCAAATCAGCTTTGATCGCGGCAACTCTTGGTCCACTTACTTCAACCAACCCACCGCGCAGTTCTATCGTGTAACCACCGACAATCACTTTCCTTATCGCATTTACGGCGCGCAGCAGGACAACTCAACTTTGCGCATCCTTCACCGCTCTGACGGCAACAGTATCAGTGAGCGCGACTGGGAGCCTTCAGCCGGAGGAGAAAGCGGTCACCTGGCGCCTCATCCTGTAAATCCAAATATTGTTTATGGTGGGTCCTATGGCGGATTACTCGAGCGCCTCAATCATGGTACCAACGAATCTCGCATGGTTGACGTATGGCCAGACAACCCCATGGGCTACGGTGCTATTGATCTTCGCTATCGGTTCCAATGGAATTTCCCTATTTTGATCTCACCCCACGATCCTGATGTGATTTACGCGGCGGCGCAAATGCTTTTCCGAACCCGTAATGAAGGTCAGAGCTGGCAACAAATTAGTCCCGACCTGACCCGTAACGATCCAAGCACCATGGGTAAGTCTGGAGGACCGATCACCAAGGATGACACCTCGGTTGAATACTACGGCACCATCTTCGCCATCGCTGAGTCGCAGCATGAGGCGGGCGTTATCTGGACCGGAAGTGATGACGGGCTAATACACATCTCCCGAGATGATGGGGAGAGCTGGACTGATGTGACGCCGAAAGAAATGCCTGAATGGATGATGATTAACAGTATTGAAATCAGCCCTTTTAATCCTGGTGGTGCCTATTTGGCAGGTACACGCTATAAGTCAGATGACTTCCGTCCGTACCTTTATAAGACAGCGGATTATGGCAAGAGCTGGGAGTTGATTACGGATGGGATAAAAAAGGAGCACTTCACTCGGGTAGTGCGAGCTGACCCGGGGCATGAAGGCATCTTGTACGCGGGCACCGAACTGGGTATGTATGTTTCGCTTGATGATGGTGAAAATTGGGAGTCATTCCAGCTTAATCTACCCATCACACCAGTAACTGATTTGACAATTAAGAATGATGATTTAATTGTTGCCACTCAAGGTCGATCATTTTGGTTACTAGATGACCTGACCCCTTTGCATCAACTTAAACCAAGCTGGGAAGAAGATGTTATTCAGGTTTTTAAACCAAGACCTACCTATCGAATGAGCGGATCGGCCATACCAAATCCCGGTAACGCCGGCCACAACCTGCCTAACGGCGTAATCGTGCAATATTATATGGATGAAGGCTTGCCTGATACTGAAATCAATTCAACAGGAAAAGGGGCAGACGCAATTGGGAACAACAACCAGCAGGCGACCTTAAGCCTTGAGTTCCTTACCGCAGGCGGTGAGAGCATTCGCACCTTTAGCACCGATGCCGAGGAAGACGCGGACAAGATAACGGGCACGAAAGCAGGCTTCAACCGGTTTGTTTGGGATATGCGATATCCTGACGCGGAAGGTTTTGACGGGCTTATCATGTGGGCAGGCAACCTGACTGGACCCAAAGTCGTACCGGGCACCTACCAACTGAGGATACGCCATGCTAACTACAATGAGACTCGGACCTTTGAGATCTTAGCTGACCCTCGAATAAGTGCCTCTCAAGAAGATATGCAGGCACAATTCGACTTCTTACTCGTGGCCAATCAAAAGCTCACTGAGACACACCAAGCGATTAAGCGCCTTCGGAAAATCCGCAATCAGATCGATACGGTAGTCAGACCGCTTGAAGATCGGGCAGGCTACGAGTCACTTAAAGATCGCGCAACTTTCATCAAGGATGAGCTAAAGTCCATCGAAGAAGCGCTTTATCAGACCCAGAACGAGAGCAACCAGGATCCTCTCAATTATCCCATTCGCCTTAACAATAAACTAGCCAGTGTTAACCGATTAGTGAACAGCGGTAGCTTTCGTCCTACGGATCAGTCTGTCGCAGTGAGAGATGGGTTGATCTCCGACATCGATGCTGAGCTAGCTCACCTGGCTCGTGTTATTGAAGATGAATTACCTCGATTCAATAATCTCGTACGAGAGCAAGCCATACCTGCGATAATGTTGGACGATAGTAATTGAGTTTGATTATATCAGTACAAATTAATGAAACGGGAAAACGGCTGAGATGGGCCCTCAGCGATTCGTGAGAACAATGAGGGTATTTTGCAGCAATCCGCATGTATGGTTCTCATGCGATTGCCATATTGAGCTTCAATATTCTAAACGGTATCCAATTCTGTATCATAATGCTCACTTTTGACTAACTATAGTGGCTTAAGTCCCCGTGATTAGGTCTAGCCACTCGCTAACGACGGAGTCTCATAATGAGGTTTGCCATACATTTTACGATGTCAGGTGCATCGCAATCCATTCGCTCTTGTAACAGCCTTATCTTTTTCCTGATTACCCTGCTATCAAACAGTTCAGGATGGGCGCAAGATGCGGAAGAGGCTGCTGCCAATCCACTCGCTAGCCTGTCGCTCCGCAATATCGGGCCCGCATATCCATCTGGTCGCATCTCGGATTTCGCCTTTATCGGCGGGGGCGATAATCACTATCTGGTGGCCACCAGCTCAGGCGGTTTGTGGGAGACCCGCAATCGCGGTACTACCTGGACGCCGCTGTTTGACGGCCAGAGCTCTTATGGACTGGGCGTGGTTGAAGTGGGGCCTGCTGATCAGAACATCATCTGGGTTGGTTCGGGCGAGAATAACGCTCAGCGTTCGGTGGCGTATGGCGACGGTGTCTACAAGTCCATTGACGGTGGCAGAACCTGGGAGAACATGGGGCTGGCGGATTCGGGTCATATAAGCCAGCTCTGGATTAATCCAAAGAATGAAGACCACGTGCTGGTTGCGGCCCAGGGGCCACTCTGGAACTCAGGAGGTGATCGCGGACTCTATCGCTCAGAGGACGGGGGGGAGACCTGGGAACAGATTCTCGCCATCGATGAGCACACCGGCATCAACGAATTTGTGGTACACCCGGATAATCCTGACCTGATCTTGGCTTCCAGCTATCAGCGTCGGCGTCATGTATGGACTCTGATCAATGGAGGCTCAGGTTCCGGCATTCATCGCAGCCTGGATGGCGGTGCGACCTGGAATGAAATCAGCGCTGGCTTGCCCAAAGACGATATGGGACGTATCGGCCTGGCCATGTCGCCGGCGGCGCCCAATACCTTGTACAGCATCATCGAAGCGAGTGAAGAAGAGCAAGGCGTGTACCGATCCACCGACTTTGGTCAGCACTGGGAAAAGCGTTCGAACCATATGACCACGAGCCCGCAATATTACAATGAAATCGTCGCCGACCCGCACAATCCTGAGCGGCTCTATTCATTGGACACCTATACTTGGGTGTCTGAAGACGGGGGTAGCTCGTTTCAACGTCTTTCCGCCGACCATCGTCATTCCGATGACCATGCACTGTGGATTGACCCTGACTTTACCGACCATCTCCTGATTGGTGGGGACGGCGGTATCTATGAGAGCTGGGACCAGGGCCAGACCTGGGCACATGTGGACAATCTGCCCATTGTGCAGTTTTACCGTATTCAACCGGATAACGACGAGCCCTTCTATAATGTCTGTGGCGGCACTCAGGACAACAATTCCCTCTGTGGTCCATCACGCACCACAGTGACCCATGGCATTACCAACTCCGATTGGAAAATCATCCTGGGCGGTGATGGCTACAAGCCGCAAATTGATCCAGAAGACCCAAATATAATTTACACGCAATACCAGTATGGAGGTCTGGCTCGCTATGACCGACGCACCCAGGAGCGGCTTTACATCACGCCGAGACCTCCAAGTGGAGAAAACGACTACAAGTGGAATTGGAACGCACCATTATTAATCAGCCCGCACAACCGGGAGCGAATTTTTTATGCGGCTGAAAGAGTGTTTCAGTCTGATGATCGCGGCAACAGCTGGCGCATCATTAGCCCCGACTTGTCGCGGCAATTGGATCGCAACCAGTTGGAAGTGATGGGCCGCGTCTGGAGTGTAGATGCGATTGCTAAGAATGACTCCACTTCAATGTATGGCAGCGTAGTCGGTTTGAGCGAAAGCCCACTGCAGGCAGGGCTGATTTTTGCTGGTACCGATGATGGTGTCATCAGCGTGACCGAAGATGGTGGCGGGAGCTGGCGTTCAGTGGACTCTTTCCGTGGTGTGCCCGATATGTCTCTGGTGGAAGACCTAATTGCCTCTGTTCACAGCGCTGACGTGGCCTATGCGGTGTTTGACAACCACAAGCAGGGAGACTACAAGCCTTACCTGTATAAGACGACTGACCGCGGCAATAGCTGGCGCAGCATTACGGGTAATCTGCCTGAGCGTGGGTCTGTGCACACCGTCGCTGAAGACCATGTTGATCCGAACCTGTTGTTTGCCGGCACCGAATTTGGATTGTTCTTTACTCAGGATGGAGGCGCGAGCTGGCACTCATTGAAGTCCAATTTTCCGACTATCGCCGTGCGCGATCTGGAGATCCAACGGCGCGAAAACGACCTTGTAGTTGGAACATTTGGTCGAGGCGTATACGTTCTGGACGATTACACGCCGCTGCGAACCACAGCGGAAAGTCTCTCCGATAGAGAAGCCTATCTATTTGCTGTGAAGGACACTTGGCTTTATATACAGGGCGATCTCTGGGGCGGTGGAGGTGAGCCGCAGGCGAACAACGGCGATGATTTTTATTTCGCCGAGAATCCGGACTATGGAGCAGTGTTCACTTACTACCTGCGTGATGGCTTGCAGACTCTGCGAGAACAACGCCGCGCTGACGAGATAGAAGCAGAGGAGGCTGGCGACGATACGCCATACCCGGAGTGGGGTTCCTTGCGAATGGAAGATCAGGAACAGGATCCAGAGATCCTGCTAACTGTGACCGACTCTAGCGGCAACGTGGTACGTCGGGTGAGCGGATCACATGCCAAAGGCTTGCACCGTGTAAGCTGGAACTTGCGGCTTGAGCACCCGGACCCGGTCTCTCTCAACGGCAGTGACAACAATAATCGCCGTGGTCCAATCGCGTTGCCTGGCGAGTATATCGTGCACCTCAGCAAGAAAGTAGATGGCGAGCTGACTGCACTCGGCGAGCCTCAGACATTTATTCTTAAGCCGCTGCCTTTGAGCCCCGAGGTTACTGATGACAGGCCGGCCTTACTGGCGTTTCAGCAGCAAACCAGTGACTTGATTCGTGCTGCCTCGGGCACTACCCGGTTTGTTGCAGAGTTACGCACGCGCCTGCAGTATTTTGAAGGCGCGTTGGATCGAACGCCGGCATCCACTGACGCAATGCGAGCTGAGCTCTCGGGACTGTTCAACCGCCTGGATGGAGTGGAAGTGGCCTTGAACGGAGACAGGACTGTCGCCAGTCGCAATGAGCCGACTCCCATGTCCATCAACGCCAGGCTCAATTCGATCCGTTCCTCTAGCTGGCAATCGCAAGCACCGGTAGCGCCAGTGCATGCCGACTCTTTCGCAGTCGCTGAAGCCGAGTTTGCCGAAGTGCTAGACCAACTCCGCAATATAGAGGTATCTGTCAATCAGTTCGAGTCCGATCTTGACGAGTTAGGTGCGCCCTGGACTCCTGGACGTCTACCCGGCTGGGAACCAAACTAACCGAGGTCCATCGAAGGCAACACCTTTCTCCAAATCTATGGTGGGGCTTTCGGTTGCAGACCAACGCAGATATACAATATTGGCTCCCGAAATGGTGTCATTTCCAGGTCGGGAATTACTTCAATTGAATTCAAACTGATAAGCACGTCACTGTCAGAACTTGGTTCAATTTTTTGTGTGCCATCGGGAAGAGAAGTCCGTCAATCTGGTCGCTTTCATCAGCGCCGAATAAGTGCTCATCAGCAACGCTTACAAGTTTTATTATCTGAAGAATCAGTATCAGTTTAACGGAGTGAACATCTGCTTAAATATCTTTTTCTGATTAGTCGTCGCTGCTCATATCTAAATTCGTCTCTCTGATGTTCTACATCGGAAGCCTTAATGAGACACACAGCAACTTGTGAACATACTCAGCCAATCTTCCGATTAAGCCATTCAATGATGACTCGATTCACCTCGTCAGGCTTCTCCTGCTGAGTCCAATGTCCACTATCCATGACCGTATATTTTTCCAGGTCAGAAATAAAGTCCTCCATACCGTTGGCAGATGACGGCGGCAGGATTACATCGTTCTCGGCACCAATATACAAACTCGGCACCTCAATGCGGGTCGCCGCTTTAGCCATGATCGGGCCCATGCGAGGTATCGCGCGATACCAATTAAGCCCGCCAGTAAAGCCAGTAGATTCATAGGTATCTACGAAGTACTGCATGACCTCGTCTGGCAGGAAAGGGTCACCGGGTGGGTCTTCACGCTGCACCATCGCCAGCAGGTTCATCTGCCTCTCCGCTGAGTCTTCAGGTAAGCTGCGAAAAGTCTCAGCATCCCAGATGCCACCGCGGCTCAGAAAGAAATCGAACGATTTGCGCACATCTACTTCAATCACCGCTTCCGCTTGGCCAGGAGGCAGGAAGGTTAATACGTAGTAGTTCGGTGTCATAATAATGTCATTCTGTTGGACATCATCGGCAGGTGGCAGGTTCGCGGGTCTGCTCGCAGAGGTGTTCAGCCCGATGATGCCAAGGCAACGATCCGGGTGAAGCATAGCCATGGCCCATACGACAGCGCCGCCCCAGTCGTGGCCTACAAATACAGCCTGATCAATATCCTTGGCATCCATCATGCCAATCAGATCATCGCAGAATATACCTATATCGTATTGCATAGGGTCTTGCGGACCGCCAGTCATACCGTAGCCGCGCTGGTCAGGCGCGATGGCGTGGTAGCCGGCATCCGATATTGCGCGAAGCTGATCACGCCAGCTGAAAGCCAGTTCTGGAAAACCGTGACAGAAAATTACGGCGGGGCCTGAACCCTGCTCGTATACCGCCATATTAATGCCATTGGTAGGCACTATCGAAGGCTCAGGCATACCCGGCGCAGGGTTTACACCTTGGGTCTGGGCGTTGCTCAGAGGAAAGGGGGTAAGGGTCGAACCAACGGCCATTGCCATAGAAGAATTGAGGAATTGACGGCGATTAATTGACATAGCACAATCCTGATCTGCACTTGAACCAAAGACTAACCATTTTTTGAGAGGAATTGGAGAGGAAATCGTCTTTTTTCTCAAGTCGTCTCGCGCCAAACGGGCTGGTTCCCATGAAAAATACGCAAAAACAAATTCTTGACGGGCGGGAACTGCGCGGTGGAGGGAATGCGAGGTTGCTAATTGACGGCGTGCCGTTCTTAAATTTTTCAGGCTGTAACTACCTTGCGCTGACCGACAAATTAGAGCTGCGTTCAGCTGCCCAGAATGTTTTGAACGATGGAGCGGGATTCTCTCGATATTTGGTGGATGCCTATGGTGGGTATGACCCTTACTTTAAGGCAGTTGAAGAGGAGGCCGCTACATTCTTTGGAACCGAGGCTGCGGTGTATTTACCTTCTGGCTATCTTATAGGCGCGGCAGGGTTTGCGGCCGCAGAGCCCGATTACGATGTAGTTCTACTAGATGAGAATGCTCACTGGTGTCTTGTGGATGCGGCCAAGTTGACGTGCAAACCGTTACGATATTTTGCTCATCGATCGGCAGAATCACTCAGAGCAGAAATTGATACACTGTCGTCAGGTCAGCGCCCGCTGGTAGTCACTGATGGTGCGTTTGCGACAACAGGTGCCTTGCCGCCACTTGACGAGTACGCAGATCTTTTAGAGCGCGTCGATGGCAGGTTGTTGGTAGACGAGTCTCATTCTGGAGGCGTTGTTGGGGAGACGGGAAGAGGCTCCGTCCAGCACTTTGGCGTTGAGCATATAGCGCATGTCGGTGTCACACTGAGTAAGGCATTTTGTGGGCAAGGTGCTGTTTATGTCGGTTCAGAAGCAGAGGTTTCGCGAGCTGTTGCATCGAAGCCTGTCAGAGGGTCCAATTCGGGAACTCCTTTGTCAGCGAGCGTTTGTGCAGCAGCCTTAAAATTGGTTCGTAAGAATCCAGGTCTCTGTGAAGGCATCAGAGAGTCGGCAAACTACTTACGCAACAAATTGAGAGCGTTAGGTCTTGCGGTGCCGGAGACACCGGCGCCGATAGTGTCATTCAGTCATGCTGGTTTTTCGGAAATGCGCAATATTCAAGAACATTTGTTCTATGAGGGAATGTATGTTTTACACTCGAATTACATAGCTTCAGGTCCCGGAGGCGTTATTCGACTTAGCATATTTGCTGACCATTCAGTTGAAGACTTGGACCGAGTCACAGCTGCGATTGGTGCTGCGCTGCCATAGAAAATGTGGGAGAGTTTGGGTGAGCGCCAGACGATAAAGGTGTTTATATTATCGGCGCAACCCACACAAACGGTGTGAGTAGGTCGAACAGGATTTTTACCCCGCCAGCCACGTTCGGAGGGTGATGTTGATAATGCGGTTTGAGTACAGCAAGTGCGGAGCAGCCTTGATGGCTGGACCGCACCACTATTCGTCACCTACAAAACAGTAATATTCTCTGCCTGCGGCCCTTTCTGACCAGTCGTGACGTCAAATTCAACTTTTTGACCATCGGCGAGGGTTTTAAAGCCGCCAGCGTTTATTGCGCTGTAATGTGCAAATACGTCGGGGCCTCCTTCTCTCTCGATAAAACCAAAACCTTTAGATTCATTGAACCACTTTACGGTTCCTGTAATTCTTTCTGACATTATAATTTTCCAATAAATGATACAAAGCCTACGCCTCAAAGTGAGGGCGGACGGGATGCTAAAACTTGCGATTTACTTAGAGGCTACAGAACGAGGTAATACTAAGAAGACTTCGATGAGGACTTTAAATAGTGTTCGTTAATTAAAGCCCCGGCACAATAATCGCGTAAAATTAATTTGTCAACGTATTTTTTGAATAAATGTAGTGCTTAAGCCCAGTGGAAAACTATGTATATACATTTTACACGTGGGTATTGTCAGAGAAACTGGGTGTGCGTCTTTGGCTAGCTTGGTACTAGTGATAGCTACCGTCATACGACTTGTTAAGGATACGAGAAAATCTAACCAGTACCGGTTGGGTTTCGACTGTAATATTTCACTAAGTTCTCCAAATTTTGATAAGCGCTGGTTGTCCAACAAAGATGTTGGTTGAAAAGATCTGTTATTCGATAAATCATTGACAACGCCCTCTAGATTTAGAAATCTAGAGAAGGAGTGCGCAATAATCGTTGTGAGAATGCTCAAACTGAAAACTGCGATTATAAAATGAAAGTCAATGCTTAATGTGAGGTGTTCCATGGATTTAATAGCTGAGTCAGAAATGAATGTAACAAGTGTGATTCCGATGGAAGGAGGTTCCACCCTTGTATCTGAGGGAAACGTGGGAAAATATGGCAAGGTTTTTGCGAGCCACAATCTATATTCGAATAGTTCTGTCAAAAATGCTGGCAACTTTGATGGCGAGGCACGAGCATTAATGGAAGACGGTACTGCTGTTGGAGCAAGCCTACAAGGTGTCTGGAAAAGGGACGGCGCAAAGATAACTATAAACTCCCTCGATGATGCATCCAATGGCGATCAGAACTACGCGGTGATAGAAGTCGACATGATCGAAATGAAAAGTAAGGTGAAGGTGTACGCTATTTAAACAAACTGTGAAAACCAGAGTTAGCAAACACCGACTCTGATTCGCCGAATTGTCTGTGTGTTTGCTAGCCTGCAATAAATATTTAGAGCGCGAAAATGGTATAGCAAAAAACGCAGGCATCTCGAGCTTTTAGAAAGAGTACACCTACGACGATCAAATTAAGTGGGGAGCTATTTTGGTTAACTATAGAATTTCATTAAAAACCAATCTCTCTGCGATTATAGTTAAAGATACAGAAAGAAACTCTCGAAACTCAATATGGGATTGGAGGCTAGTACGGTTCAGGCGGTTACTTGCGCTTTCGCTGTACTATAAAGGACAGGTACTTATTTAGGATGTTTTAACTCGCTGAATCAGCAATGAAGTTCTGATTTGATAGCTTATCGCGCTGCACTGAGTAAATGAGATATAGAATAGAAACTGAAACTCCAATATAAATGTTTATATTCATTAACTCCTCCTCTGGCACAAAAAATGAAATTTAATTTTTTTGATTACTATCTTAACCATAAAACCTCTTCGACGCGGAGTAAAAGATTACTATTATGATACGGTGTATTGGATTAGCTCTTCTCTTTTTTTGCGCAGTTACTTTTGGGCAAACTACAATTAACTTAGAGCAGGCTCTGTACAGCACTTCGCGGACGGAGGCTGACAAACAAAGGGATGAAAACCGGAATCCGTCTGCGGTTTTGAGCTTTCTTGGGGTTGAGCCCGGTGATAATATCCTAGATGTAATCGCGATGGGTGGATGGTATTCAGAAGTCCTTTCTCTAGCCACGGGTTCATCGGGAAAGGTGTACATGCACAATAACCCTATCCCAATAACTGATAGAACTTCAAGCGAAAGAGCGGAACGAGCAAGCCGTTTGGAAAATTTAGTTGACTACGTTGGGAGAATTGGAACCCTTCCAAAAAATTCGATTGATTTTGCCATTACAGCTCTCAACTTCCACGATGTTTATAATCGTTCCCCCGAAGAAGCAAACAAATTACTGACGGAAATCTATGATACGCTGAAGCCTGGCGGTGTTCTCGGAATAATCGATCACAAGGGAAGCGAAGGCGCCAATAATGTTGCTTTACATAGGATAACCTTTGAAGATGCAGTAGACGCCAGCTTGCAGGCAGGCTTTCTCTTGACAGGAACAAGCAACATTTTAAAAAATCTTAAAGATGACCATTCACTAACACCGTTTGACCCTAGTTTGGATAGGAATACCGACAGAATTATTCTGCGGCTGGAAAAGCCAATCCAATCTAATTTGTCTCGCTAAAAGCTCAGTGCCTATAAATTCGGAAGGGTGGATAAGACGAAAACAGAACATAGGCTGCAAGCAGTTCATCACAAATTGTAACTGGACAGCATATTAGATCCTTGGGGCGATGGGGCTTGAAACCCGTTAGACAGCTTATTTTTCCGCTCATGGTTACTCAATAACATCAGAGAAGGATCAAAAGACGTTAAGGAATTTTCATAATTTGGAGGCTTTATTTATGCGCAGCGTTAAATACCTCGCAGTGATCTTGGTTTTGTTACAACAAATCTATTCAGCAGTTAATGCGCAAGACGGGGATCCTTGTGGGCCAGCTAGTGTTCTCAGCGGCGAGGTTGCTATTAACGTGGCTGAAGATTCACGATGCTTCGAGTTGCGATTTTATACTGCTGATCCCGCCGTTGACGGAAGTGGAGGGGTAGATGATTTGCATCAGCGGTTTCGCGAGAAGCAACAAGAGCTCCTTACTATGCATGGCGCTGAGTTGATCGGGTATTGGCAGAGGCTCGATAATCCGAACACGATTGTTTGGCTTTTGGCATTCAGAGACCGCGCTCATCGCGATGAGGTCTTCAGCAACTTTCGTGCTGACCCTGAGTGGCTAGCTTTGAGAGAGAAATACAATGTGCCCGTCCAAAGAGAACTCTTTTTTATGAGTGCAACGGACTACTCGGCCCTAAAATAAGCGATAGTATTATTTTTTTTGTGCTCGGCTTCCAATTAAATAAAAAATGTTGTAATCGAGACTTTAAGTGGAAGAGTAGTTACTTTATTAATTCAGTGTGCAAATTAGCTCGCATCTCACAACTACGAAAAGTCTTAAGTCATTAGTATTTCACTCAGAGTGGGCATGGTCTTCAGCATTTTTCTCAGAGCTTCTCAAAAATCTTTTAGGGAAAAGAGAGCATCTTGACGCTTATATCTTATGTGGCTCTTGCCTCTAAAGCGAAGCAGTAAAGTCAGTCTTTTTTCGACCCAAAATATCCTAAACAGCCGTCTACTAAAAGTGCAGGGTCAACATTCATGCATTCATAATCTGGATTTTCAGTGCAAGGTTCTTTCACGCAAAACTGGCATTTGATTGGGTTTTCGACACATAAATCGGCGCCCAAGACCTTTGGCGGAAGACAACCAGGTATTACTAATGATGGCGTGCCTACCGCTTGGGCTAACCATTGCGTTGATGTCGCTACTGTTACGACCAAGTCCGTTGAACGAAGCATTTGTAGGGTCTTTAAAATAGGCTGGGAACCGTCAAAACGAGACCAAACATGAAAACCAGATTTCTCTAAAGAGCTCACCAACTCTCTATAGTTCGCATAATCTTTATTTTTACCACTGCCAGCGTGGTTAACTGCGATAACCTTTTTACCTGAGGATATCTTAGGAAGAACTTCATCTGCCTCGATATCAAGCGTCATATCGTATTCACCCTGCAGGGAGCAACAGTGCATTAAGAAAAAGCGCGCATAGTTTTCATATTCAGTATAGGTTTCCCACCATTCTGCTTGCCAACATTCCATGTTTTTGAACGTACTCTCCAAGTAGTTCGTTGACTTGAAATAGGCTGATTCAGCGTTTCCTGAAATTATACTTTGAGTAATTTCTTGAGTGCCTTTTGAAATGAAATTTCCTTGAACATTCAACCCAATCTCCCTGAGGTAAGTGGCCAGGAAACACGGCATAAACCAAGTATCTATGCAATAAATTTCATCATATTCTCGTTGGGTCAGAAAGAACGCGAGCGATGAAAAGCTAGTTATAGCTTTCACAGGATCATCAGGCCACTGCTCCTTTTCAACCGCCAGAACATCACTAATCTCCGGGCAAAGATCGGCGAGTTCAACACCAGCGCCATAGGTCAACACATCAACAGTGTTTGAGGGGTTCTTTGCTTTTATCATTCTGGCAGCAGGGATGAGGATATTTGCAACATCACCTAGTCCCAAGAGCCTGATTATTAGAATCTTCAAAAGATACCATCCTCCTTCTTAGATTTTTTCGAAGCTGGAAAAGCTCCACGTGTTACTTGCTTTATATTGATATATCGGCTGACTCGCTATCAAACTCAAAATATTTGAGTTTAAAAATGGCTGTCTGAAATGATTTTCAAGAAATCGTAACAATCTTTAGCGCTTACTGGAGTCTACAGCGCGTTTTAGATTTTATTCTTGATCAACTTTTCATTATGTTTAAGCTGCTCAATAGACCTTCTTTGATTAAACGCCTCAGTGTAGGTTTCAATGTCTTCCAGAACAATGCAATTAAAAACCCTACTTCTGTCGTATTTGTTTGTTAGCCTGAGAGTTTTCCTATCAAGGATCCAGTCAGCTCCCCACCATGTGATTTTATCAGGCGTTGTTTGATAATCCCCGTATACTTCGAACGCAATGATCTCAACATTATCTTGGTAAACCCCTAAGAATTCACCTGTTACTATACTTTCGTTGAATTGGAAGCCGTAAATGTCTATCGATTCAAGGGGATTTCCGGCCAAACTTTCGACGACTTGAGCAACTTTCTCAGAGTCGCAAATTATGCCTTTATTTCCTAGTTGTCCAAAGCATGGAGAGCACATAAAAACAATGGAAAGGAAAGATAATAGCCTTGAAGAATTCATCGTTGTAACCTCTAAAAATTGTTTAAGACATATTTTTGTTCAGAGCGCTCCGCTAGAATTTATCATTGCACGTCAGGCAAATCGGGTGTTAGATATTTCTCTTTTAAATATTCAGTGGCGTTAACTTGCAAAAATATCGCTGATGTGGGTTGGCTAATTTTGCAATTTGCGTCAGATAGCCATACTGAGATGTTGCCCTTAAAATTAGAGCTTGGTTTATCTGATCAGATTTGAAACTCGTCTTAATCTTCCCGATCTTTTTCAGTTTTCGCGTTGTTTGCGGTTTGTAAAAACTTTCGCCGTCTCAGAAAGTCATGGCCTCAAAATTATTTATTGCTGATCACGCATTTTCTTTTTTATCCAAGGTAAAGGACTGACATATCCTTCGTTGAGGGATCTCACTAACCATCCTAGTACAAGTGGAATAAACGTGGTGAAAATGCCAAGGAGATTCGGCCACTCAGTGGCCTCCTGTAAAATCCAATAGATGATCCAGCCTGTTGTAAGAAAACCTATCCAGTGAATAAGAAATAAAAGTCTTTCTCTAAATCCCTCATTTGTCGTCATATTGTGTGCTCGTCCAATTTTAGTTGGCCTCTTTAGATACAAACATTTCTTTGATCTGATTTACTTTTATGCCGCTCAGATTTTCTTGTTAGGAGATTTGTCTTGGTTCTGAGATCCCTAAATTGTTCATGGCTGAATCGAATAACCGCATTCGAGTGGCGATTGATATGCCTCAATCAAACTTTGTTTTTTGATTAATTCTAATCAAAAACCTGCACAGGCGTTACCAACACTATGTTTCTGAATTCGCCGTGAAAAAGTGGGAGCATAAATATTTTTCAAATTTGGCTAAAACCTTATGGTTAAGTTAGCAGTAAACTTTGAAGAAAAAGTTTAATTAAAGCTGTGAGGCGAGACATGGGAAAGATAAAAAGAATCTCAAGGTGTCCCAGACTCTGATGATCTCGATTACTGACATCAAAATTATACTATTTCACACTCCAAACCTCCCAAAACTCTCCCACTATCAATTTGTCCATGCGCCCCGAGCCCTTCTTCCATCTACTACTCTGAGCCTCTTGGAAGCTCTATATCTGATGAAAAGCTTTGCTGCGATTTAAGCATTACATTTGGGACGAATTAAGCGGTCTACCACCGCTTTTAACCAGTAAATAAGGCAAATGTAGGATTGATGGAATATCCTTCCTCTTCCGCCATCTTCGCGAGCCTTTTGCTTATTTGATAAAAGTGAAGGTCGCTTCATCGAAACCGAGCCAGTAAGCCTCGTCCATGGGGTTTGCTCCAGCCGCTGTCACAAGTGTAATCAAGCGATAGACTCCGGACGCAACGCCTTCATCAAGGGCAATATCGAAAAGCGGCAGATTTAGGCGCTCCTCTGGGGAAATAGAATCAGAAAAAGGAATTAGTTCGCCGATTTCGCTGAGGACCAATGCCTCATCGATGGTGACAAACTGACCGTTGGGAAGAAAAACTGCAACGTAGAGGTCAGCGTCTCCGTTGATGTCAAATTCAACGCTCGCGTTGAGGCGCTCGCCCGGAGAGAGCTCAGTGTCCAGTATCTTGATACCGAATGTTCCGGTAAGTTTCTTTAGATGACTCGGAGCTAGAATGTGCTCACCTTGCAAAAGCACCTGTCGACCCTCGAAAATTGGGAACCCAGAGCTGTCTGTCCGCCGGGTGAGGAAGCTGAGGGTCACGGTATCGCTGCCGCCCCGCAGCTGAAGTTCACCACCGGGCAGATCAAGATTCGGGAATGATTTATGAAGCTCATATGCATCATATAGCGCTTTTGGTTCCGAGAGTGAACGCTGGTCCAGAATAAAGCCTGGCATTACCGCTGTATACTCCATATCGGCGGGAGGCTTCCCACTGCTGCTTTCAAGTTGCAGTGAAAGTTGCGCACTCGACGGCAGGATTGCAGGCATTTTTGATGAGATTCTCGCTTGCAAGGTGCCGGCGCTGGTCACATAGAACTTGAAGGAATCATTGTTTGCCCCAAGAATTGACCCGGTCGGATATGGAGGCTCAACCGCGCCAGCAGAAGTCATGCCATCATGAATAACTGTTACTTTGACAGTATGCACTCCTGGTTCCTCAACTATGTAGTCGTTGGCGGGATCAAAGAAGTAACCTACCTTGTTGGCGACCCCACCGAATGCTCGAGTTGCACCACTTGGTGCGGTAATCTCGACTTGAACCTGTGAGGGAAGAGTCGGGGCTACTTGTCCCGAAAAGCTAATTACGTCTCCTTGCTCGAGGATCGAACCGGGCCTTATACCTTGAGGATGAAGGAAGATATCGATCTGCTTTCCTTTCAATTCAAAGAGCGGTCCGCCGGAGGGCCCTCCGGCGGCTCCCTGAAATGGAGGCATCACACGCCCTCCGTCTGGATCGGAATCTGGCAACATGGTCCAGAGTGAGCCATATGCCCCAAAGTGGCTGAAGTCAGAATCAGGCACTCGGTAAACAGCTCCTCCGAATATAAATTTAAAATCGTTTGGTTGGTCGCCTTCATATCCGCTGCCCATCTGGTAACCATACGGGGTGTTGAAGCGCCAGTAGCCGTTAGTGGTGGATTCAGTGCCCACAAACTCTCGCACACTGAACCCCGGACGGCCAACGCTCGAGTAATAGTAAGCCCAGTGAATTTGCGGTTGCGATGGATCAATAAAAGGGGGTACGTCGCCTCCAGAACCTGGGCGCAAGAGCAGAGACCCTGAGCTCAAGCCGTTGCTGTTGACGTTATCTGCGTGAATGAGATCAGTCAGTTGGCCGTCACCATCGTCAAGCGTGACAATGTTCTGCATCGCTGCATTCCATTCGGTGGAATTATTCATCCACATCACATCACCGATCTGGAAAGGTGAAAAAAAGTGTGCATTCTGATCGCGGCTGTCCTCCATGAGATACCACTGTTTGGTCTCCTGGCCGCCTTCATCCCCTCGGCTACCGTGAGAAATGATATTACTTTTTGGCGTTTCCACCACCGATGCCCACTTTCTTGAGGCCATCCACAGCGTTCCGTTTGGAGCGGTATAGGTTGCGTAGTAATCTACTAGGTACTCGCCCGCCTCCGAGAAGCTGAAGGCCTGCTCATTGGGCGAAAAATATCCGAAGCGGTTAGCGTCGCCATTAAATGTTTTGCTGACTCTGGCCTCGGTTGAGGAATTGGGAAAATGATCGATCGATATCGTAACTTTAGCCGGTACGCCGGGCTGAAGTATCACGGTCGGCGCGTAGCTGTCCCCAACCTCAAATGGCGTCCCTGGAAAAACTCCAGTCTCTATGTCCATCAGTTCGGCGATGTAAATTGAGTAGGAGCCGTCGATCACGAGTTCCTGGCCGAAGATATCTGTGACGAAGCCTTCCAGCGTAATCCGATACTCACCGTATTCATCCAGGGTCAGCGCGAAGTCCTCTGAGTAGGTCGTCAAGCCATATACCATGTCGGTATTGTTGCTGTTTCTAAACAGTGTCTCGCCGAGTTCTGAAGTTGCCTGTTGAGTATAGGCGCCCTTGATTGTGTGCGGACCCACATCGAGGCGCACTCCATTTGGTGAAACGATCTTGGCACTTAGTTGGCCTGTTGGAAATTTCAGCGGCAGCTTAGGTGGGTTGAGCCACTCTTTGTTGCTGAATGCTGTCAGTGGGGTGAAGGGCTCAATGTTGTATTTCTTTACTTTGCCATCTTCTCTGGTGGATTTGGGCAGAATCAGCTTGTTAGCGTTTGTTATCCAGTGTCCGGAAAAGCCGAATTTCCCTACATCCTCATCCGCGATCGTGCCCCTCGTGCCGTTGCTGAGTTCATTAAGTAGAATCGCGCTATACAACCGTGGCGTTTGTACTTCGCCAATGGTGATGCGAGCTGCGCCATGCGCTTCCGTTAAATGAAACGAAGGCTCACCGTAAACATCTTTGTAGAACAGACGCTCCGAATTCAGGCCAGAGACCCATGGATTCATGCTCCACCCCTGACCGGTCAGGATAAGCTGGTAGATCCCATCTGGTGTTTCATCAGGGACCTTGTAGGTTAAACTCCAATCCGCTTTGCCATGGCCTGTGCCAACAGTCTCATAATTCGTCAGCGAGAATTGGCCGATGATGATCGCTTCAGCTTCTTGATTTGAAGCTCTTTCAATTGGCAATCCGGTTACGGTCAAATCGCTCGCCGAGTATTGAGGCTGTGCAGCTTTTTGTTCTCCTTTGTCGTTAAATAATAGTTCCAGCATTGCAGTGCCAGCGCCCAGTGCAGGAACGGCGCCAAATTCAAGATTTCTAGAGTAAATTTCCACCGTACCATTCAAAGTGCCCGTGCGGCCTGCCTGCCAGTCAGTAGAGTCCAATGTTCCGGTTAGCCAGGCCGTGCCGGGGTCTTTGGCGCCCTTAAATTTGAGATTATTCATGCCATTTTGGCTAGAACCGTTCAGTCTTTGGCCAGTGGAAATCGTTAATGCTGAGTCGCTTAACGGAACATGAACCACCGTTGCAGGTTGCTTGCTGCTGAAGTCGTTGTAACTTTCCGCATGGCGATCTTGGCTAATCTGCAAGGCAGCGCCTGGTGGGGCGAAGAATCGGATTGAAAAACTGCCGTCAGCCTCTGAAACTCCGAATTCTGTTTGTCCAGTCTGTAGATTGACAAGACCGATCCTGACAAGTGGCTCCGCAGCACCATATGCTCCCTCGATTATTGATAGGTGCGAGTTATCCAAATGCCGCACTGTGATCAGATCGGCGCGGGGGGGGGTGCTCTGCCATCTGGATATCGTTGAATGCTCAGTGCCTATCTCAATTCCGGATATGGAATTTTTGCGCGCATCTGCGCCGACAGAGCTAATAAAAAAGTTGCTGGCAGGGTCCGGATAAGTGATAGATTTGACTTTTATTCGATACCGACCAGCAGGAAGCTGCTCCGAGAAGTTATGTGCCCCGGGGCTTAATGAGCCGATACCTCGGTTAAAATCAACACCTTCGTCTAAATTTGAAAAGATGAGTTCAGCACCTCCAGCATGTGGGAATTCTGCTGTACCACTTAGCGTGATTTCTTTGCTGAGATTGATCTTGTAGAGTCGATCAGCTTCATCTAAACCGCATCGGCCCATCGAGCGAAAGGCATTATTATTGTCATCAACATATCTAAGCGAAAGGCAGGAGCTTTCATGGACAAAGGTGCCTGAAGCGTTCGTTGTGTATTGGTCATTGCCGTTGAAAAGAGTCGTATTAGGCAGAGGGGTGCCGTCCAAGAGTACTTCGACAATAGCCGAATTCGCAAGCTGGGAGGTAATCAGCAGTCCTGCGAGGAATAGGGTCCGGAAAGCTTTGCTAATCATAATAGGCCGGTCTCTGTCTATCTTGGGTTGCTGTCCCAGAACTGGACTGCGTAAATCACAATGATACGTCAGTCTTCTTTGTGTGCTCAATATTCGGTAATGTCAAAAGCGACAAAGTAGCTCCGCGCAAAGGACAGACACAGGCGTCTCATAACGAGACGCCTGTGTCTGTATTGCTAACGCCGGTCTTCAGATTTGTTATCATTGATGAATGATGCCGAAAGAGATTATCAAATGCGCCATCGCCTTGTAGTTAAACAATTGATTAATCGATTTTGCTTTTTCGCAGTGGCAATCGCGTCATTGCTTTCGGCGCAACCAAAAAGCTACCTGACACAAGGTATGCAAACGGTTGAACGTGTGCCAGATGACATCCTGCCGGAAACGATGGCAAGATTGCCGCAGGTCAATCGGGAAGCGCTCGATGCCGTTGGCCTGCAAGCCTATGACACTTACGTGCGTCCAGGAACAGGCTATGGGAATGGACCGAGAGGGCCGGTGGCGATGTGGCTGCACAGCCCGGTCCTGGCGGAAGCCATATTCGACGTGCGACAGCGCGTGAGATATGGGACGACGAAGGACCAACGACTCACAGAACTGATAATTTTGTCCACGGCGCGAGAAATTAATAATCAATACGAATGGTCTGCTCATGAGCCACTAGCTAAGTCTGCAGGTCTGCAGCAGGAAATCATTGAAATAATCAAATATCGCCGAGATCTCGAGGGGCTGCCAGCCATAGCCGGATTGGGTGCGACCGAAATATTGCTCATTCAGTTCACCCGAGAATTGGTGAGTGAAGAAAAAGTCAACTCGTTCACATTCTCTCGGGCCATTGAGGAATTCGGGGAAGAGGCTCTTATGGATATTGTCGGTCTGATCGGATATTACAACTTTGTCGCCATGACTCTGAAAGCCTTCGATGTGCAGCGACCTATCGAAACAGAGCTACTTCTGCCTATGCCAGCTCAATGATGGCGGAAGCGACTAACCGTAATCAGATCAACCGCAGCTAAGCTACAGGCCAATTAACTCTTTCGGTCTGTATTTTTCCAGCAAAGCCCAAATGATGGCCATGGAATCGATATCTACGACTCCAGAAAAGTCGCTTGGCCGGAAGTGCAGCTGCATAGCTCGCATTGCGTACTGTGTTGACCGGTCATAACTGCCAGAGAGTTCTACCTGGTAACCGAGGCGGTTGAGTGCGTTCTGAACGGTGTGTAGTGACGGAGCTTCGTTGAGAAACAGCTGTTTATATTTGGCTTTGGTGTCTGGCTCGTACCAGGCACCAATTCCTGCCTCATATAGCTGCTCCCAGGGGAACAGAGGTCCCGGGTCAGATTTCCTAAGTATCGCGATATCTGAATGACCTACCACATCGATCGGA
>DORE01000006.1 GCA_003514305.1 Gammaproteobacteria bacterium
TTCGAATCCCTCACTCTCCGCCACAAATCACCATGTTTTATCTGGCGTAAAAAAAACCCAAATCGCGGAGGGTTGATGCGCTAGATTCGGGTTGAAGGTTTGGCCCCCAAGACGCGTAAGACTTTGCTACCTAGGAGTTTCGTTCGGAAAAGAAGCAAATTAATTTTTGCTGAAATAGAGAACAGATGAGTACTCAATAGTTAAGCCAAGTAAGTTTCAATTTTCACCAGAGACTTCCGATGGTTGTTCAGTCTGAATGCGCTGATAGATTTCCTCGCGATGAACAGAAACATCCTTCGGTGCATTCACCCCGATCCGTACTTGATTTCCCTTAACGCCCAGAACAGTGACGGTGATATCGTCTCCAATCATCAGGGTTTCGCCAATGCGGCGCGTCAGTATCAACATTACCTACCTCCAGTGCTCATTCCATTGTGTAGTCCCTACAAGGCAGAATGGCGGCGCGAAGAGAATCGCAAGCTTAGGTCACGTATGCGCTAATTATCTGGGCCTTTCTTCTCGCCCGCCTCGGTATGAGTATTCTGCTCTTTCGGAGTTTTCTCGGATCAAAACCACTGGAATCCGACTTACACCGTGTCTTCTTTAAGTATCTGCCTATCTCAACAAATTGCCAACCACTAAATCAGTCTTTGTGCCGCGAACAGCCTAATCGTAGACTAGGAACTGCTGTGTTCGCCGTCAGGATCGCCCAACTCAAAGGCGCTGTGTAAAGCGCGCACAGCCAACTCAAGGTATTTTTCTTTGATGACCACTGAAATTTTGATCTCTGAAGTGGTAATTATTTGAATGTTGATACTTTCCTGGGAAAGAGCCTTGAACATCTTACTTGCAATTCCAGCATGTGATCTCATGCCCACGCCCACCAATGAGACTTTGCAAACCCTGGTATCTAAATGAACCGCACGTGCTTTTAGTGAACTAGCGATATTCTCCAAGATTGATTTGGCACGACCACTCTCCCCCCGCTTAACGGTAAAGGTAATGTCGTTTGTACCATCAGCGGCGGAGTTTTGGACGATTACATCCACGTCAATGCCCGCTTCGCTCACCGGTCCTATAACGTTGTAGGCGATTCCAGGCACATCAGGCACACCGGTAACAGTCAACTTAGCTTCGTCACGCTCAAAAGCAATACCAGCGATACTAGGATCTTCCATAGCCTCATCTCCTTCAAAACTGATCAGGGTTCCATCTCCCTCCTCAAAGCTGGAGAGCACCCGTAACGGCACCTTGTATTTACCTGCAAATTCGACCGAACGAATTTGAAGCACCTTCGCGCCCAGACTCGCGAGTTCAAGCATCTCTTCAAACGTCACGGTTTTAAGCAATCGGGCGTCCTGAACAACGCGCGGGTCAGTGGTGTAGACGCCTTTGACATCAGTGTAGATTTGACACTCATCCGCTTGCAGTGCTGCCGCGAGCGCAACTGCGGTTGTATCGCTCCCGCCACGGCCAAGGGTAGTGATACGCCCGGACTCATTTACCCCCTGGAAGCCGGCCACAACCACGACGCTTTGTTGTTCCAGTTGCGCCATGATTCTCGTGCTATCGATCTCCCGAATTCTTGCTTTGGTGTGTGTATCATCGGTCAGAATGCGAACTTGTCCGCCCGTAAAGGACCTCGCCCCGTATCCTCGTTTCTCCAGCGCCATACTCAGCAGCGAAATTGTGACCTGCTCTCCCGTGGAAAGCAGCACATCTAACTCGCTTGCGGTCGGTTGCTCCATAATTGCCTGGGCAAGCGCAGTCAGGCGATTAGTCTCACCGCTCATGGCAGACACGACAACGACCACATCGTCTCCACGGTCACGGAAACGAATGATTTTGTCAGCGACAGCCTCAATTCTCTCTACAGAGCCCACTGAAGTCCCACCAAATTTCTGTACTATCAATGCCATTTAAGATTGTCTCTGTAGCAGACGAGACTCCAGCCATGGCTGAACGCTGTCAAGGGCTTTCGACAAATTTTCTGGTTCGCCACCTCCTGCCATTGCCATGTCTGGGCGACCACCGCCCTTGCCTCCAACCTGCTGAGCAACCATGTTTACCAGGTCGCCTGCTTTAACCCGATCAGTTAATTCTTTGCTCACGCCAGCCACAAGATTCACTTTCTCATCATTTTCACAACTTAAGACTATCACCGAAGGTCCTAGTTTGTTTTTAAGCTGGTCAACCGTATCCCGCAGAGACTTCGGATTAAATCCCTCAAGATTGGCAACTAGCAACTGAATACCAGCAAGTTCAATAGCGCGCGAACCAAGGTCGTCCCCGGCACTTGCTGCCATTTTTGCTTTCAGCTGCTCAAGTTGTTTTTCAAGAATCTTATTTTGGCTCTGTAAGCCTGACAGCTTTTCCAGCAGCCCTTCAGTCCCAGTTTTCAATAGCGACGAGGCCTCCCGCAAGACATCTTGCTCTCTATCTATATAGGCCAAAGCACCGCGTCCGGTGACCGCTTCGATACGTCGAACGCCGGCCGAAATACCCGATTCACTTACAATCTTAAAAAGACCGATATCGCCGGTTCGGTCAACATGACAACCCCCGCAAAATTCGACAGAGTAGTCTCCGCCCATCGAGACAACTCGCACTTCATCGCCATACTTCTCTCCGAATAAAGCCATTGCACCTTTGCTTCTCGCGACTTCAATCGGCATGACCTCTTTGGCGACTTTAGAATTATTCAGGATCTCGTTATTTACCTTCTCTTCAATGCACCGGACTTCTTCAGAAGAGACTGGAGCACCATGAGAGAAATCAAAACGCAACCTGTCTGCCTCAACCAGAGAACCTTTCTGCTTTACGTGATCACCAAGCACGCTGCGCAGAGCCGCGTTCATCAGATGGGTCGCAGAATGGTTCATAGTAATAGCGGCCCGATCATGACCAGCAACAAGCGCCCTGACTGTATCCCCGATTTTCAGGCTTCCGCTTGTCAGCCTTCCCCTGTGAATGAATATCTCTGACTGCTTTTGCGTATCCGAGACTTCGAAGCGCGAGCCTCCATGTTCAAGGTGCCCTTCATCGCCAATCTGCCCACCCGATTCTGCATAAAACGGAGTGCGATTGAGAACGATGAGGACATCACTATTTGCAGGCACAATATCAACTTTTTCGTTGCTCGAAGAAAAGATTGCAACAATCTGCGCCTCCCCTTGCAGACTGGAATATCCAATGAAGTGCGTTTTTTCTATACCCTCGAGATCAAGCTTCTCGACAGCGGAAAAATTGCTGGCTGCCCGAGCTTGGTCGCGCTGGACATCCATAGCAGCCTCGAAACCGGGCATATCAAGACTTAGATTATGCTCGCGCGCTATATCCGCAGTCAGGTCAACCGGAAAGCCATAGGTGTCATAAAGCTTGAATACCGTTTCGCCGGCAACAACGGTACCCGACAGCTCTCCGATCGCTCTCTCTAGAATTTTCATTCCATTATCAAGGGTCCGAGCGAACTGGCGCTCTTCATCCTCCAAGATTTTCTCGACGTAAGCCTGGCGTTCAACCAATTCAGGGTAAGCTTCTCCCATCACGAGCGCGAGGGGCGCTACAGCTTTATAGAAAAACACTTGCTTAACACCTAATCGATAACCGTGTCGAACAGCCCGCCGAATAATCCGCCTTAATACATATCCACGACCTTCGTTCGATGGAACCACGCCGTCAACTACAAGAAAGGCGCAGGAACGAATGTGGTCTGCAATCACACGCAAAGAGTTATTCTCTAAATCAGCGGTTTCAGTTATCTGCGCAATATCTCTGATCAGCTTGACGAAGATATCAATCTCATAATTACTGTGAACATGCTGAAGTACAGCGGCAATGCGCTCCAGACCAGCTCCTGTATCAACTGAAGGCTTCGGAAGTGGTGTCATGGCTCCATCAGCTTTACGCTCAAATTGCATAAATACCAGATTCCAGATTTCTATATAGCGATCTCCATCCTCATCGGGGCTACCTGGAGGCCCTCCGGCTACCTCAGGGCCATGATCGTAGAAAATTTCTGAACAAGGACCACAGGGGCCAGTATCTCCCATTGCCCAGAAGTTATCTTTTTCGCCCAAGCGCGAAAATCGTGCTGGATCAGCTTTCACCTCGTCCAACCAAATGGAGGCCGCTTCGTCATCATCCTGATAGACAGTGACCCAAAGCCTTTCAGCGGGCAATCCGAGTTCCTCAGTCAGAAATTCCCAAGCGAATTGGATGGCATCTCGTTTGAAATAGTCGCCGAATGAGAAATTTCCCAGCATTTCAAAAAACGTGTGATGCCGAGCGGTATAGCCAACATTTTCCAGATCATTGTGTTTGCCGCCCGCCCTCACACATCGCTGCGAACTGGTCGCCCTGACCCTTTCCCGTTTCTCATCACCAAGGAATACATCCTTGAATTGGACCATACCCGCATTAGTGAACAGCAAAGTAGGGTCATTGGCCGGGATCAGGGAACTAGTTGGAACAATTTCGTGGTCGCGTGCCGCGAAATAGTTGAGAAATTTTTGTCTTATTTCAGCAGATTTCATGGGTTACGTTATCGCTGGATAGAATAATTCGGCAAGGAAATCGTTGCCAGCTAATAGGCGAGAGATTATAGCGCCATATCCCAAGAGGTTGCAGGAAAAACTCCCATGGAATGGCGTCTAATTGCCGAAACATTCAATACACGAATGGGCTGCGCCAAACACTACAGCTAACCAAGGGGAAAGCCGCCTAACTCCTTTCAGTTTTTTCCTCGCCAACTAGCCAAGCTGAGACTTTCGGGCTAAAACTGAAATTGGCAATCGCCTCGTCTTCCGGCACCCTAAGGTTCCCATCACTGGATAACATAATTGCAATCGAGCGAGTCTGCGGGAAGTGGCTGAGAACAATTGTCACAATAATCAAAAAAGGAACACACAAAAACATACCAGGTATCCCCCAAACCGCATTCCACAGCGCGAGATTCAGCAGAATTACGACGGGACTGAGATTAAATGACGAACCCATTAAACGAGGTTCGAGAATATTCCCGATACAGATTTGCAAGACGCCAATTCCCAGGAGTACTAAGATGAACAGGCTGTAGCCTTCAGATTGAGCGAGCGCGATCAGCGCCGGAAAAAGGGTCGCAACTATTGATCCAACCGTTGGAATGAAATTCAGCAAGAATATGAGCAAACCCCATAAACCTGCAAAATCTACTCCTACGGAAAGCAGATAGAGATAACTTGCAAGGCCAGTCAGGGAACTAGTAAACAGTTTGATACTCATATATCTCTGGATGTCATCGCGAATCTGAGTGATGACATTCAGAACTTCCGCTTCTCTCTCAGGGTGCGCTACCAAAGCGGAAATCTTGTTTTTGAAATGACCTTGCTCGAGAAAAAGAAAGCCTAGATAAATGAGAATCAATCCGCCACTGGCAAGAATATTAGCTAATGCAGAAGCTACTGTAGTCGCGTAAGAAGGAATATTTATCCACTCAGTCAGCAAATCACTAAACGAGCGCCCCTCAAACGCGGCAAGATCAACAAAGGGCAAATCCTGCAAGCGGCTAGTCAGATTCTTCTGATAGACAGGCGCCACCTCCAACACTTCATCAGTTGAAGCGCTTAGGAAGTTAACAAGCGCCCAGATGAGCGAGAGAAACATCAACACCGCTGCCATGCGACAAAGCAAGATAGGCAACTTGTAATCAGCTATTTCTATCCGGTGAAAAGATTGCGCTAAGGTATTGATCAGGTACCAAAGTGCAGTCGCTATAACCAGAGGAATAAGCAGCGTTTCGCCCACGATCAGAAGATAAAAAGTCAGTACGACAAGCACCGCCGATGCTGTAAAGTGGAGAATGCTCATGGGCTGGATTCCCTTAGGCGTGTAGACAGAGTAGAGCGCATATAGTGGCCGACCGGAAGGCTTTCCTACCCAACACGGTCAGTGGAGCAGCTTTGGTATCAGACTTTAATATAGCGAGGATCATAGCATGTTTTAGCCGCACTGTTGTTCCTCTTCCGCTCTGTCGAAAAGTGTGGGTTGTCCTGATCGCGACTTGTCACAATGAATGACAGTTTCAGCTGCGAGCATGTCTAAGAGCACAAGCAACGAAGGAATCCCCTTTCATTAAGAGACATGCACTATCGCACACCAAACGTTTACTGCTCAAACCACCCATGGTACAAATTATCGAGGAGTTGTCTTCGCAGAACCAAACTGAATGATCGGTGCACAGAACCATACTATAAGGGTAGTTTTACCCAGAGAGTCGCGACCCCCGGAAAACCGTAATTACAGGCTTTTGTAGAAATTAACGCCTGAAGTTCATTATGCCTGACTTATAAAAAGACCAACAAGAAAACCTTTACAAGCATGCCAGATAAAAAACTCCACTTGCGCATCACTAGCGAGTCACACCCCGGCAGGAAGAGGTCCAACAATGAAGATCGCTTCGCCGTCGATGAAAGGCTAGGAATAATAATACTTGCTGACGGCATGGGCGGACACTTGTCCGGTGAAGTGGCTTCGGAAATAGCAACGCGTTCGCTGATGAGCAAGCTTCGGCTCCTCAGTACATCTGCCTCATCAAAAGGTGAGAGCAGCTGCCGATTAATCGAAGGCATCAAGGTCGCCATCACAGAAACAAACTTTAGTATCTATCAAGCTGCTTCGAACAACGCTGAGCACAAAGGTATGGGCACCACGGTTGTCGCAATAATGCTGAATGGCTCAAGCATTCATGTCGGCCACGTGGGAGATTCCAGGCTATATTGCTTCAGGCGGGACAAAATGACCAGGCTCACCACGGATCATAGCCTGGTGCAGGACCTCGTCGATCGAGGACTGTACACCGAAGAGCAAGCCCGGAGTGCAAGTGTTTCTCACATAGTCACAAGATCTCTTGGATTAAAAGACCAAGTCGAAGTCGATGTCCTCACAGCAG
>DORE01000002.1:0-7135 GCA_003514305.1 Gammaproteobacteria bacterium
TTCAAATAAGGCTGGAGCAATCTGGCGCTGCTTTGATGAAAGTCTGCTGTTCCTGGAGCTCAGCGCGAGGCCAGAACCTTCTCGAACAGTTGGTAGGCCATGCAACTGAATGGCGAAGTCGAGGTCAGCGACCAATTGTTCGATGATTCGGTATTGTTGAAAATCTTTGAGACCAAAATAGGCGTGTTGAGGCAAAATCAAGTTAAACAACTTTGTTACTATTGTAGCGACGCCCTCAAAATGCCCAGGCCTTGTTTTACCGCAGTGATTTCGCGTAAGACTGGAACCAATCATGTTGGTTTTTATGAAATCTGTGAAGCCATACATCTCCGAGTTATTCGGCGCGAAAAGCAAGTCACAGCCACTTTTCTTAAGCAACCTTTTATCCAACTCCAAAGTGCGTGGGTAGTTATTTATGTCCTCATTTCGTCCAAACTGAAGCGGGTTGACAAAAATTGTTACGACTGTGTAATGACAGTTGGCTACTGCTGCTTCGATGAGTCGAAGGTGTCCCTCGTGGAGGTTGCCCATGGTTGGAACCAGCCCAATCTTCTGTCCCACAAGCCGAGCGTTTTGCAGTGCCTGACGTAAATCTGATTTTTTTTTGACGGTAAGCATCGAAAGTGGCGAACAATTAATCGAAGCAGTGTTCTGCAGCTGGGAAGGTTGCGCTCTTAACTGCTTGGACATAGCTCTCAATCGCGCCGGGTATCCCATTGTTATTTCCAGCGAGGAAGTTTTTAACAAATCTTGGCGTGATTGGAGAGACTCCAAGAACATCATGAAGCACCATAATTTGTGCAGTGGTATCAGGCCCTGCTCCGATGCCGATTACCGGAATTTCAAGGGAGTCAGTTATGTTTCTAGCTAATGTTCGTGGGATACACTCAAGCAGCAGAATATTGGCACCCGAATCCTGAAGTAACAGCGCCTCTTCTAAAATGACCTGGGCCTGTTTTGTGTCTCTACCCTGAACGTGAAAACCGCCGATCCGATTTACAGACTGGGGGGTTAAGCCCATATGTGCGCACACTGGGATACCGCGTTCGGCGAGAAGCTTGGTCGTGGCCGCGATCCAGGCGCCCCCCTCAAGTTTTACAATTTGTGCGCCTGCCCTGATCAGAGACGCAGCGTTGTCCAACGTCTGGGTCTCTGATGCGTAACTCATGAAGGGTAGGTCAGCCATGATCAAAGCGCCTTTGTTTCCTCGTTTCACGCATTCCACATGATAAACCATATCAAGCATGGTGACTGGAAGGGTGCTGTCGTGGCCCTGCAGAACCATCCCCAATGAGTCACCGACGAGGAGAACCTCGACGCCAGCGCTACTGGCAACGTTGGCAAAGCAGGCGTCGTAAGCCGTTAAGCAAGCGAATTTTTGATTAGCCTTTTTGATTTTTTGTAGCGTTGTTAAAGTGATATTCTGGTTGTGAGCTTGTGTACTCATATGGTCTTACCGTCGTTATATGTTTAGCGAGATGCGATAGCAACTGCGGTCGTAACTGCTGGATTACGACGAGATAGTTGGGCGGCCGGAATGACCGCAATGTCTACAAAAGGGTCGGTTTTGGATTGAAATAGTGCGTGCCACTCGGTAGCGCAAGCAAATATTTTACCAGTTGCTCATAGTCCGCGTCATTAGCGACGAGATCAATCTCTGCACTATTCACGATCAACAATTTGGAATCTGAGTAGTAGTGAAAAAATTCTGTATAAGCATTATTCAATTGGTCTAGATACTCGGCTTCTATCATCTGCTCTGAGGGAATGCCTCGTTTTTGGATTCTTTGCAGCAACACCTCTGTTGGTGCTTGCAAATAGATAACAAGATCTGGCTTGGGCGCATTGATCACAAGATGCTGATAAACCTTGTGATACAGTTCATATTCATCTTTCTCAAGATTCAATTCCGCAAACAGCCTATCCTTTTCAATGAGAAAATCTGAAACTCGGACAGGCTCAAACATGTCATTCTGTCGTAATTCTGCTATTTGCTGAGCTCTTTGAAACAGAAAGAACAACTGTGTAGCTAAGGCATGCTTTCTTGGGTTTCGATAGAAGCGATCGAGAAATGGGTTTTCATCGGCTCTTTCGAGCAAAAGTTCATAGTTAAATGTTTCTGCTAGGCGCCTAGTCAGGCTCGTCTTCCCAACGCCAATTGCTCCTTCAACCGCGATGAAACGCGGCGTCTGTTTAAGATGTTGCGGGCTACTGTTCATGATTTATTTTTGGCGGCGCGTGGCTTTCTGCGGCGCCTCCTTATCGCTCTGGGTAAATCTTCAATCAGTTCCTTCCTCTGAGTGTCATCCCCAAACTGGTAAACCGTCCACCACTCCCCACTGTCACCAAGCTCTTCTCCTGCTGCTTCGCGGAGCAGCAAAAAGTCATACGCTGCCCGGAAGCGGGGATGGTTAAGTGTGGCGTCAACGGTTTGCCTGTCTCTCGCTGTGAGTCTACCCTGCAATTCCCATATTTCCCGACAAGCATAGCCGATTCGCTTGGGTATCGACGTAAACTGACTCTGTTCAGCGAGAGCTTTGTTGGCAAGGTCCAGAAACCGCGGGCTCGAGTCCAGTAATTTGCAGCCGGTCTGACGCATGGTCAATCGTAAAGGCGGCCAGAGAAGCGCTGCAAATAGGAAATAGGGTGTTACTGATTTCTCTAGCGCAATTCTTGCGTCAGTATTGCTGAAAGCCAATTCGAGTAATCTAGTTTCCTCAGGCTGGCATTGCTCAAGCGCTAGGAAAGTAGGGGCAAGCAGAGCGTTTTTCAGACCGCTTTTGCGCAACAATTTATATGCGCTCTGGCTGTATCCAGAAGAAAACAGCTTTATCAATTCATCAAACAAACGTGCAGGGGAGATCCCGCTTAGGAGATCAGAGAGCGACTCAACAGGCGCAGCTGTTTCATCGGAGATGCGGAAACTCAGTTTTGCCGAAAACCTCAAGGCTCGGAGCATTCGAACGGGGTCTTCGCGATATCGTTCTTGTGGATCTCCGATCATTCTGATCTGACATCCTTTCAAGTCAGAGATAGCATTGCAGAAATCGAGCAATTTGAATCCTTCAGTCGTGTAGTAAAGCGCATTAATAGTAAAGTCTCGGCGCTTTGCGTCTTCATCAATTCGGCCATAGACATTGTCTCTGACCATCAATCCATCCTCATTCTGAGCGGCATTGACATTCTTCAGGTTCCGACGCGTCGATTTATCTTTTACAGTTATGTGCGTCTCTGGTGCCCCCCTGAAGGTAGTGACCTCTATGATTTCTCGGCCAAAGCGTACATGCACAATACGGAAACGACGACCGATAATTCTTGAATTGCGAAATAAGTTTTTAACCTCTTCGGGTGTGGCGTTAGTGGCAACATCAAAGTCCTTTGGTTTTTTGCCAAGCAGCAAATCGCGAACGCCCCCGCCGACAAGAAATCCGTGAAAGCCGGCTTTGGAAAGACGTGATAAAACTTTCAAGGCATTCGGCGAGATGTCCTTTCGCGATATTGAGTGTTCTTCGCGGGAAATAATGCGTGCGCTTCCTACACCCGGTAATTCTGCTAACTCAGGCATAGGATTTCACTGGCGTTGGGGTGCTGGGTGAGGATTGAATTAACCGCAATTCTGAAGCCTGTTTGGCATTAGACGCTCTGAGCTTGTTAGATCATACCTCGGTTTAGTTGCGGATGCTCGTTAAAGCAAAGCAACGCGTCATTACGGCAGGGGATTTTTTTAGAACGTGTAGGGGAGGCGACTCGCGCCTCCCCATTGGAAGGAATATATTATTGTTATTCTTGCTGTTAGCAATCTGATTGTTTTTATTATTCGATAGCGGAGCAAATCGCCCTGCCAACTTTTTTCAGGCGGTTTCTATGCAGTTCACCGACAATTCGCCGCGTATAGTACTGCAAACCCTACCTTGTTCTTATTTAAGCACTAACCTTAGTTTAACACTTAGTAATGCAATTTTTGTTGTTTTCAGGCTTATTTTTATTGTTTATTGTTATTGTCTCTTATTTGCTGCACGTTACATGCCAAAAGGTAAATAGTAAATAAAATCAGCGAGCTAAGTTTTTGATGCCCGTATTGGGCGGCTTATTTCCGTATTATTGTTACGAAATTACTCGAAACGCGTGTGTAGATGAGTAGCGGTAACAAGGTCTTGTAATCAAACTTGACGTTTAACTACAAATCCGGCGAGCCGCTTTTATCCCATTGTTGTCTTCTTTTTTCTGGGAATACCGAATCTTTGACGTCGCTCCCACAGACACTTTCGGCTTATTCCCAATTTGCTGGCAAGTTGTGTTTCATTCATTGAGTCTTGATGCTCCAGCACGAACCGCTGAAAGTAGTCCTCGAGTGATAACTCCTCAATTGGTTCAGCCGGCCCAGCTTGATTAGTCGCAAGGCTAACAGTTTTTTGCAGATCTGGCCGAAAGTCTGTCTCGATAGCCAGCAGTTCCTCGCCGATCTCAGTGCTCTCAGCAAGAACCACTGCTCGCTCTATTGCATTTTCCAGCTCTCGCACATTGCCCGGCCAGCTGTATTCCGCTATTGATTGGTTTGCGTCTTCGCTGAACACCATCGTGGGCGCTTTCAGTCGGCGGCACGTGCGTTGCAATATGACATCTGCCAGTTGTAAGACATCGCTACCGCGATCCCTGAGTGGAGGAATCAGTAAGGTCATTACGTTGATTCTATAGAAAAGGTCCTCTCGGAATTGACCACCTTCTACCAGTTGTTTCAAGTCTCTGTGGGTTGCTACTACTAGCCTAATATCAACCTTCTTTGACTGAACAGAGCCAACCTTGCGAATTTCATTCTCTTGTAAAACTCGGAGCAACCGAGCCTGAGCCTCAAGAGGCAGTTCTCCTATTTCATCTAGAAACAAGGTTCCGCCATTCGCAGCTTCAACTAATCCTGTTCTTGTGGCTGTGGCGCCGGTAAATGCTCCTTTCTCATGACCAAAGAGTTCCGATTCGATTAGATTCTCAGGGATGGCTGCACAGTTTACCGAGATCATCTCCTGACCTTCTCGACTGCTCAAATCATGAATTCCCCTGGCGACCAATTCTTTGCCTGTGCCTGACTCGCCATTAATCAATACAGTAGAGTTCGTTTGAGCAACTTTCCTGATACGTCGAAACAACTCATGCATTTGCGGACAGCTTCCGATCATGCCTGAAATTGGCGCATCTTCATCTCCGCTGCCGCTTGCGCTCATCCCTCTACGGTTGGGGTGTTCACGAATTATCCTGGCGACAGCTTCAATAATCTCGCTATGCTCAAACGGTTTGGCAATGTAGTCCACTGCACCCATCTTCATGGAATCAATAGCTGACTTGATGCTGGAATAACTGGTCATGATCAATACTGGCACTGACGTTGACTTGATCAAATCGGTACCGGGCGCACCCGGAAGTCTCAGGTCGCTGATGATGACATCGAAAGTATCAATATCATATTTCTCAAGAGACTCTTTAACTGTCCCGGCTTCGCTTACCTGGTAGTCATGCCTTTCCAAAAGACGTCTCAAGGATGCCCTAATGACAATTTCGTCTTCTACGACAAGAACCTGATTTAGCGACATCATCATAATAAGTATTCAGCTAGCCAAAAGTTTGAAGGGTCCGGAGTGCATTCTATGACGCAGGGGGCTTAAAATACCCTGCAAATGTCAAAACGACCTGAGTGCCGGTGCCAAGATCTTTGTTGTGAGGGCTCAGTATATCAATTTCTCCGCCCAAGTCCCCAACTATGCTGAATACCATAGAAAGTCCAAGCCCGGTGCCCTCTCCGGCTTCTTTGGTGGTGAAAAAAGGATCGAAAACGCGGTCTCTGATTGCCTCAGGAATGCCTACGCCGTTGTCTGTCACTGTGATCTTTATCTGGCTGTCCACTTGAGATGCCGCCATTGAAACCTCGCTGCCCGCTGCGCTGGCGTCCCGAGCGTTGTTGACCAAGTTCAACATGACTTGCAGTAGTTTTTGAGGATCACCGAAGATATTCAGACCTTCGTCGCATTGGGAGCTGATTTTGATTTCCTTGCTCTTTTTGTCGAGTGAAATCAGTGTAAAGGTTTCCTGCATGCACTCATATACGTTCACGATCTGCTTTTCATAGCTACCTAAGCTTGCGCCAGCGTGTGCAAAATTCACTAAGGACTGAAGAATCTTTGAAGTTCGATTAGTTTGCTCAATGATTTGTCCTGCGAGTTGTCCCAGTTCGTTGCCCTTGTATTCATCTCGAATAGTTTGCGCCAGACAGGCGATGCCAGTGATCGGGTTTCCTATTTCGTGGGCCACACCGGCGGCGAGTCTGCCAATTGAAGCCAAACGCTCACTATGGGTTAGGCTAGCCTCAAGAATCTCCGTCTCGGAAATATCTTCGATTAACAGAACAACCCCTTCATGATTCAACTCTCTGGGGTCCGACTGATCGATATAAGCTTTGTGCAGATTTACAGATTTTTTCTGGCCGTTGAGCTGGAAATTATTTTTATAGGTGTGGTGCTCATCTTTTCGGAGAAACTGCTGTAGAAGCTCATACCAAGGATTGGGCAAATCCTGTAGCTGGGATCCGACCGCTTCACCGGCATCAATACCGGTTATTTCTGCTAGGGCCTGATTCCACATCACAATTTCGTCTTCAGTGCTCAGCGAACAAACCCCTAAAGGCAGTTCCAGTAGTACTTGCCTGTGATAACGCCTCAGGTTGTCAAGATCAGCGGCCATGCCCGACAAATTACTGCGATACGACTCAATTCTGCTTTCAATAACATTGAGATCTGCGCTGCCGTGTCCGGCAACGATGCTAAAGGGCAAGTAGCTGTCTATGATGTCCCCTGCTATAGACGGTCCTAGCAGACCCGAGAGATTCGCTTCAAGGCGTCCACGTAGCAAGCGAAGCGATGAGGGGCGATTGTCATCATAGCGAATCTTGAGATCCTTCAGCGCTTGATTGACTTCGCGATTAGCTGCTTTCTGACCAAGCGGCTTGCTCAGCGATCGCACGAACTCTTCAGGAGATTTTGCAACCAATCCGCTGCGTATGCGGCGGCGGATAGTATCGAGGGCACAAATATCAGCAGAATTTCTCTCTTTGTCCGACGTGGCACTGGTGAGAGAAATCCCGATGAAGAGC
>DORE01000002.1:7519-12182 GCA_003514305.1 Gammaproteobacteria bacterium
CTCCGGATCATTGCCAAACAGTGGAATCAGCAGGAAGCCAAGCCAGATGGCGACGCCACTCAGCAGTCCTGTCAGAAAACCTTTCTTGTTTGCCTGAGGCCAGTACAAAATCGCTACTATGCCGGGCAGGAATTGCAGGCCAGCAGAGAAGGCAACGATTCCTATCGCCTGAACGCTGGTAGTATTTTCAGAAAGATAGTGCACCAGGAAGCCAGCCCATATGATTGCTGTGGTTAGGACACGCCTGCGCCAGGCAAGCCATCTATAGATATTTTGTTTTGCTGATGGTTGGGTGACCGGAAGAATTAGGTGGTTTAGACACATATTCGATAATGCCAACGTGATCACAATGATAAGTCCGCTAGCTGCAGAGAGACCTCCCAGATAGCCGATAAGTGTTAGCATCGGGTAGTCGTAGGCAACTCCTATTATTACCGGGAAATATTCTACCTGCACATCGCTTCCTGATTGGATTCCTGCCCATAAAATTGGTAGGACGGGAAGACTGATCAAAAGAAAGTAGAGGGGTAACGCCCAGCTTGCGAAGGCCAGTGAAGTTTGCCCATTATTCTCATTGAAAGTCAT
The DNA here is from genome assembly GCA_003514305.1 of Gammaproteobacteria bacterium. GTDB lineage: Bacteria > Pseudomonadota > Gammaproteobacteria > Pseudomonadales > Pseudohongiellaceae > UBA9145. Next base: position 8,105 of record DORE01000002.1, read on the forward strand.
GTAGAACATGTGTGGCATTGCAACGGTCGCAGTGAAGAATAGAAGTGCTGAAACATGGAATGTGCTGAAATACTCGGTTTGCTTCAACCCGGCAATTAAATCCGGTCGCGACTGGAGCCACTGGTCCATACCTTCGAACCCACCAAAAGCACCATAGACGGCAAACGTGCCCACCGCGAGATAGGCGACGAGCTTGGCCAGTGATTCAAAGGCAATTGCCATGACCAGACCGTCGTGGCGGGTGCGGCCGGCTCGACGGGACGTACCAAATAAAATTGCGAAGAGGGTGATTAAAACGCAGAAGCCGGCTGCTACAAGTGCTTCGCTGGGTTCCGCTGTCAGAAGATTTGCTGTGTCGGCCACGGCTCGAATCTGTAGAGCAAGTAGTGGAGTTACCCCGACTAAAATCACAATAGTGGATACTGTTCCTGCCCAAGGAGACTGATATCTGAAAGCCATCAGGTCGGCCAGGGAGCTTAATTGATAGGTTCGAGATAGTTCAAGCAGAGGTTTTAAAAGCAGGGGTGAAAATAGAAAGGCCAAAGAGACGCCAATGGAATTCGCCAGAAACCCATATCCAGACTCAAGCGCGTTACCGATTGATGTGTAGTAAGCCCAGATGCTTGCGAATACGCCCAGAGCCAAGACATATACGACTGGTGACTGCACGATAGATGCGGGAATCCAACCTCTGTCCGTAATATAAGCAACGCCGAAAAGCAGAAGGAGGTAGGTACTTCCCAAGATAAATAGGGTGCTTAGGTCAAGGCTCATCACCGTCTCTGCCTCTGTGAGCCCAACTTGCTACGAGAATAATGAACAAACCAAGAAAAAACGGTCGATACCAGGCTCCAGCAGGCTGGTTGATCCAGTCAACGCTAATTAGAAATAGCAGGTAAATTACTACGATAAGAATTAATATCGCGCGTGGTATGTACACAGGCTCTTCTCGACGTCCAGCTTACTCCATAATCTTAGCTAACTTGGGTACACGCTGTATATCCCAGTGCTCTACACCCCATTCGAGAAGAAGGGAAGGAGTCGTTCTATTTAGAGATGGTGGCGGCTCCATGCCAAGTGACCGTAAAGCAGATGCGAGTAATGAAGAGGCGTTTGCACAGTCGATTGCTTTGGCAAAATGCTGCTTGCTGAGTTTTTGTCCGAGTTCGTTGACAATGATTGGGATGTGCGCATAACTTGGTGAAGCTAGACCAAGTAACTGCTGCAAATAAATTTGTCTTGGGGTAGAGGAAAGCAAATCGTGGCCTCTCACAACGTGGGTGACTCCCTGAGCTGCGTCATCAACGACTACGGCCAGCTGATAGGAGAGCAAGCCATCCTTCCTCTGAAGAATGAAATCGCCAACTTCTTGCTCTAAATTCTGGGTGTAATCGCCTTGGATTCTGTCAGTGAGCTGGATGAGCTCCGGATTGGTTCTGACCCTGATCGCAACATTAGGACCGCTTGCAAGTTCGCGACCCCGGCAAAAGCCATCATAAACTCCGTCCAACGCGTTGACTCGCTTCCGGCTGCAATCGCAGTGGAAGCAATGCCCTTGGCGCTCCAACTGTTGCAGTATGTGCCTATAAGCGCTTAACCTTGCGCTTTGGAACACTACTTCGCCGTCCCAGTTCATTGCGAAGATCCGTAACTGTTCTAGAATGCGGGCCGATGATCCGGAGATCTCTCTGGGTGGGTCTAGGTCTTCGATTCGAACAAGCCATTTTCCACCATGAGCTCTAGCATCCAGATAACTGGCGAGAGCGGCAACCAGAGAGCCGAAGTGAAGTGGGCCTGTCGGTGAGGGTGCGAAACGTCCGACGTAGCCTTCCCAGACCACCGTTCATTTTTCCATATTAGCTGCCCTGCGTGCCCGGTGTGAGGACCAGAGTCAGTGTGCCGACGGGTAGTCGAAATTGGTAAGCCATGTACAGATGATTCTTGCCCCTAACTTTAAGAACCTAATTGTTTCTCTTTGATTTCGTCGAGTGTTTTACAGTCAATACATTTGTTGGCTGTAGGGCGCGCCTCAAGCCGGCGGATGCCGATTTCGATGCCACAGGTCTCGCAGAATCCGTAGTCGTCCTGGACAATGGCCTCTATGGTGTTGTCAATTTTCTTGATCAGTTTTCTCTCCCGATCCCGCGTCCTCAATTCAAGGCTAAATTCTTCTTCTTGGGTCGCGCGATCTGCCGGATCAGGATAGTTCGCAGCGTCGTCCTGCATGTGATGAACGGTTCGATCGACTTCTTGCATTAACTGTTCGCGCCAATCAAGTAGGATCTGCTTGAAGTGCTCGCGCTGTTTCTCGTTCATGTACTCCTCGCCCTTCTTTGGCTTGTACGGAACGAAGTTTTTCAACACGGGTTGAGAGTCGGAGCTTCGAGTACCGGTCATAATCTTCATCGCTTCGCGGATTCTTCCGCTTGATCACTGATTGGAAGTAGTGTGAGTCGGGGTAAGCCTGACCAAAACTGGCAATTGTAGGCAACAACCCAAACCGCATTCTATATTGCGGTTGTCGGCGCTACTGGCTTTCCAGAGGGATCAGTTTTGCGAGAGACCGAGCTTCTGGACCGACTCAATTTTTAGAAAGCTGCGTAAGCTATCAGATTATTTATGGTGATGCTATAAAAATATAATCCCGCATTGGCCTTGCTAAACGTGCAAACCTGAAATAGTGAAATACCGCCAATCTGCGGTCTTTTTTTGGCTTTACGCCCTACTTGATGTCAATTCTTTACTCTATAATTAATTTCGGTCCACTGTGGCTCGCTAAAGGCGAGGTCCAACGTAACTTTTCCTCGCAGAGTGACATTGTGAATTCAAAATCAGACGTGCATCAGCCATCAAAACTCACAGAATTGGCGAAAATTAATCCATTTCGAGTCATGACTGTAATGCAACGTGCGACTGAACTTGAAGCTGAAGGCAACAAAATTGTTCATATGGAGGTGGGCGAGCCGGATTTTAGTACTGCAAGACCAATTATCGATGAGGCGAAACGCGCGCTCGATTCCGGCTTTACACATTATACGGCTGCTGTGGGTATCGACGAACTAAGGCGCGCTTTGGCAGATCACTACCTCGAACGTTATGGTGTCAGTGTTGATAAAGAAAGGATCCTCGTGACACCCGGTGCCAGCGGCGGTTTGAGTCTATTAGCGAACCTTCTGGTAGGCCAAGATGACGGCGTACTTATTACTGACCCTTCTTATCCGTGCGTGCGCAATTTTATACATTTAATGAATGCCAGTCCTCAGTTAGTTCCAGTGGATAGGACTCAAAACTTTCAGCCCTCGGTGCAGCAGCTAGAAAACTTCGCAGACGATAGAACCTGCGGGGTGTGGTTGGCATCTCCGGGTAACCCCACAGGCTCAATCTTGGACCGCGAAGCGTTGACCAGTATCTGCAGTTGGTGCTCTGACAAAGAGCTCCATCTACTTATTGATGAAATCTATCACGGACTGCACTATGTTGATGATCTTCCCAGCGTGCTTGAGGTCGATGACTCAGCGTTCGTTGTAAACAGCTTTTCCAAATATTTTGGCATGACCGGTTGGCGCCTAGGTTGGATTGTTGTTCCAGACTATGCTGTGGACAAGGCCAAAATACTTGCCCAGAATCTATACATTTCTCCTTCGTCTGTCGCGCAGTACGCGGCACTTGCCGGGTTTTCTGAGGAAGCACGAATAATTCTTGAACAAAGACGGGAGTCTTTTCGCGAGCGACGTGATTTCCTGTGCGCCTCGCTCCAAGAGATCGGTTTTATCGTTGCTGAAGAAGTGCAGGGCGCATTCTACGTTTATGCAGACATTTCCAGATTTTCCGAGAATTCTGGGCAGTTTTGCCATGACATGTTAGAGAGCCATGGTGTTGCGATTACACCGGGAAGCGATTTTGGCGACTTCAGAGCAGAGCAATTTGTTCGATTCGCATTTACGACAGGTATGGATAATCTCGCCTTGGGCGTTGAGCGCTTGAGGCGAGCTTTGCACGAATGACAATAGAGCCCCCTTTACAGCTTGCTCGGTTAAAAAAGCGTTATAAAAGATTTCTTGCTGACGTTGATTTGCCG
>DORE01000002.1:12561-13079 GCA_003514305.1 Gammaproteobacteria bacterium
TATCCGGGTAACCGCGTCTGGTACTCGGACTCAGGGAATTCCAAAAGGAAATACCCATGTACTTGGTACTTTATTGAGGACCCCAACCAAAACATTATTGGTATTCATACTGGGTTGTCGAACCGATTGGTCCGTGAAACGATTCTGGCAGACCGAATTTCGGACTTAGCTGGTTATCGAAATGTCACAAGCGAAGTGCGCTATGGCATTCGAAATAGTCGAATAGATTTTTACCTGTCTGATCATAAGAGAGAATTGCCGGACTGTTATGTTGAGGTAAAGAACGTCAGTCTAAAGGTGCAGGATGGTGTCGGATTGTTTCCTGATGCGGTGACGGTTCGCGGCCAGAAACATCTGGAAGAGCTAATATTTGCGCGCAAACAGGGTTTCCGCGCAGTGCTCGTTTTCTGTGTCCAGCATACGGGCATTGAACGAATCATGCCTGCTGATCAAATTGATCCTGTCTATGGAGACTTGCTCAGAAAAGCAGTGTCAGAGGGTGTCGAGGTGATGGCATA
>DORE01000230.1 GCA_003514305.1 Gammaproteobacteria bacterium
ACACGAGTGCCGACCTACATTCAGGGCGCTAGCGGAACAGTGGTAGGCCATTATGGGACGCATGTTTATCCGGATAAACATGCAACAGGGCAGCGAGCCGGCGAGCACCTCTATTCTCTACGATTTGAGGGACATGAATTGTGGGGCTTGGAGTCTGGTTCCCAATCGGTTTACGTTGATCTTTGGGAACCTTATCTTGAGGGTATCTCCTGATGCCGCTATTCCCTGACCAACCCAGTGAAAGCGGTGAGCCCGTTTTCAAGGACCCCTGGGAGGCTCAGGCGTTTGGTCTGGTGATTGCCTTGCATGAAAGCGGCGTTTTTAGTTGGGAAGAGTGGTCTGAAGCCCTCGCTCAAGCGATTCGCGGGGGACTGCATCATTACAGTGTGAATGGTGTCGATCATTGTATGGGTGGCAGGAAGGATGACGAGGAGGGTACAGGCGAAAGCTATTATCAGCACTGGTTGGCTGCGCTCGAGAATCTTGTGATCGCCAAAGGCATTTCAGGGGGCAGTGAGTTGGCGCAAAGAATGCAGGCATGGAGAGAAGCCTATTTGGGGACGCCACATGGACAGCCAGTAGAATTGGGCAACGATTGAAGGTGGATTGACTGCCGTAGTGATAGGTCATACCCTGTAATGCGTCTTTTAAAAACGGGCTCTGAGTGCACAAATTAAGGCTGTCTGATTAAGAGTTGGGCAGAGAACAATTGAGTCACAGAGAACTCCGGAATGTGTATCCGATGCCATTAAAAACAAGAATCCGATGGCTTCCAGCTCAGATTCCGAATTACGTTTCTTTGGTAAGCTAGATTGCTGGAATTCCTAACAGGAGAAAATACTGATGAATCGCCAGGTACTGATTGCCTTTGGTCTCGCTCTAATGGTTTTGATCGGTGCACCGGTCATTGCCCATCACGCCAGCGCACCGTTTTACGATCCTGAGGACCGTGTGGAAATAAGTGGCACGATTACCCGTTTCGTTTTTCGAAACCCCCATGCTTTTCTTTTTTTGGATGTCTCCGATGAGGGTGGAAATGCGGAGGAGTGGCAAGTTGAACTCGGTGCGCCGGTAAGCCTGCGGCGGGTCGGATGGACGCCAGAAACACTCGCGGTGGGTATGGCTGTAAATGTGGCGGGTAATCGCTCTAGGGCACAGGGCACGAATGGCCTTTGCTGTGTGCGCATGACGCGCGAGGACGGTCGCCCTGTTTTAGAAGGCGGTCGCGTTCGTGAAAACGACAATAATTAGGGGCCTACGCATGAGATGTTATGGAAAACTGGCAGGCGCTGCACTGCTGTTTGCTACATTTGTCTTCAATGTATCTTTGATTCGTGCACAACAAAATGACGATGCCATTCCGGACTTGAACGGTATTTGGGATGGAGGGTTCAGTGTGCGTCCTGTGAACGGAGAGGATGTGCCATGGGGAGAAGACAATTTCCCCAAGCTCAATTCGCGCGCATTGGCCTATCAGGAAGTTTGGGAAGAAACCATGGCGCCTAAATATGACTGCCAACCGGCTTCCTCGCCGGCCATCCAGTATGACCCATATGCCATGCAGGTAACCCAGTGGCCGGATAGGGTAATGTTTCGCTATGAGAAAGATGATCAGTTGAGGACCGTATGGCTCGATGGGCGTGAACCAAAGGCGATCGATTTCAGCTTGCAAGGGTTCTCTGTCGGTCATTACGAAGGAGGATCACTTTATGTAAGGACGACTCATTTCGTTTTTGATATCGCTGGTTTTGATGATTACAACGGAATCCCGTCATCTGCACAAAAAGTTGTCACCGAGCGCTACTGGCGAGAAGGCGAAGAACTTAAGCTCACGCTGACTGTTGAAGATCCAATGTTTCTGGAGGGGCCAACTTCATACACCACAAGATGGTTACCTTCGGGGCCCGAATATCGCCTGCAGCCTTATGATTGCGACCCTGAAGCCTCCCGCACTTCGGTGCGCTTTTATCCTTCCAAGTACGATTGATCTTGAGCGGTTATGGTCAGCCGGTACCTACGTAGGGGATCAGGCGGCCACTGAGCAATACGCCAAACCAACAGGTGAGCGACACATAAGCCACAAACTTCGCCAGTTTCGGCGGCTCATTCGTCTCGTCCCACGTAACTATGCTCGGACTAACTCGCCAGTGATAGAAAAGAGCGTTAAGGCCGGCTATGGTGATCAGCACCATTTTGAGCTGGAACCCAATGTTGATTGAGTAGCGAGCCGGGTCACCAAAAAAGAAGAGCACGCCGGTGATGAGATTTAGGGTAAAGCCTACCAGTACCAAAGGCAGCAGCTTATAGGTCGATGACGGTGTGACTCCTTTGATGTGACCAGCCATGCGAAGATCAACGACCAGCAAGCCGCCAAATAAAAGAGACAGACCGAGGAAGTGAGTGATTTCCATCACTGGCCAAAGCCAGTAAGTATCCTGGATCCAAAGGTTGACCGGACTGCCGTCGGCAAAATTGGCTAGAGACGACCACATGAGGCTAAAAGATGTAGGCAATCAGGCGGCCAGCAATAATGGCGCCTGTCCATGCGAAAAGGGATATGCATGCGAAGAACAGAGTTAGTCTGTCAGATGTGCATGGTTCAGGAGCACCAGCGATCGATCTCTGCCCACTTGCCCGCATGCTAATAGCGCAGATCAGTCCAACCGCGATACAGGTGAGTTTTGCAAGGAAAGGAACACTTGTTGCGAGGTAGCTGGCTTGAGAGCTAAACAGCAAGAAACCGGATAAGGCGTTTAGGCAGAACGCGGCGATAACAATAGGAGTCAGATTGGAAAATACCTGGTAGTCCAAGCCCTGAAAGAAGCCAAGTAGCTTTAGATCTTGCACAGTGAGCAATCCGACCACGATGGCAAGCCCAACGATGTGACATGCAAGAAGAGAAGGGTAAGCCCAGAGTGATTCTCCTACCCAGATAGCGAGTGAAGTGTTTTCAAGCGTGGCCAGCAAGTTGCTTTCCTTTTGAGGACGAATTTTGACTACGCATTGATTTCGGCAGTCTAAAACAGAAGCCTAGGGGTTTAAGCTATTATTATGCTTATCTTAGTGCGGCTCGTAAACTTAACCAATTCTTCGAAGTAAATAAGAAAATACTCGATTGCGGATTGAGTACAGTTTATTGAACTACTCAGAGCTGCTTTTTTTGTGCTGCGAAACCTAGCGCTCAGTTTAAAAGGTCTGCCTTATCT
>DORE01000095.1 GCA_003514305.1 Gammaproteobacteria bacterium
GAAGCTGGAGCTGAGATTCGGCAGGAAGCAGATGATGCCTTTTTAGCGCACTACCTCGATCCAGTCATCACGCCAATTTTGGGAGAGTATCGGACCTCTGTTATCACCGAACCGGCCGACGGGCGTGTGCCGGCAAACAAGGCTGGCTTTAAGGACTTCCACGCAATCAGACAAGAACGGGGAATGGGTGCGACAGACGGCCCAGAAGGGCAACCACTGTCAGGACGCTGCCTAATTTTTGGCGCGGCCATACCAAGCATGACCCCCATGATGATGAACCCGAATCTGCAAATCGTGCAGAATGAAGACTATGTCGTGGTGGTGACGGAGATGATCCACGATGCCCGCATTATTCGACTAAAAAAGATGCATCACAATGATGGCATCAACCGCTGGATGGGAGATTCGGTCGGCCACTGGGATCACGAAACACTCGTAGTGCACAGTAAACATTTTCGCCCTGAGCAATCCTCCTCACGCATGGGATTTCGCGTGTCTGAACAATTCGAAGTGATCGAGAACTATACGCTGACCAGCAACGATACCATTCATTACAGCTTTACGGTGAACGATACTGAAGCCTACGGCGTGCCTATCCACGGCGAGCGCACCCTGACCCGCAGCCCGCCAAATGAGCGTATCTACGATTTTGAATGTCACGAAGGCAACTATTCATTAGCCGCGATTCTCAGAGGAGCACGCGTGACGGAAGTGCGCGCCGAGCTGGGCATCTGACTAATTGGCCTGGGTCGGTCAATCTGGGATCTGCTTCAATCGTCCGCCCAGGTCTGAGACTGAGCCTCCGAACCAATAAGGGCAGCAATTCAGAGGGTTGTAGATTGAAGAAATTGCAGTCTCTTGTTTCGACGGTTAACTTATATCCCAAACAAGTTCAGCGCTCAGACAGCAAGTTGAGCTGTCGCCCATTATATTCGCCTGTCCAATCACTACCTCCCGTGAGCCAGCATGAATCATCCCAAACCACTTAGCGGATACACAGTTATTGACTTCTCAGCCGTCTATGCCGGCCCAATCTGCGCGCGTTTCCTGCTGGATTGCGGTGCCGAGGTCATCAAAATAGAGCCGCCGGGATTGGGAGACCTGACCCGCAGCATCAGCGGCATGACCCCTGCTTTCGCTCATTTTAACGCCGGCAAGCGCAGCCTCGCACTAGACCTGAAATCCGGTGAAGGTCAGGAGTTGGCGAGGTCTTTGGTTCGAGAAGCAGATATTGTCATTCAGAATTTTCGCCCTGGCATCATGGCCAAATTTGGTCTTGACTATGACAGCTTAAAAACTGGTCAAGACGATTTAATCTACTGCTCTATCTCGGGTTTTGGCCTGAGCGGGCCCTGGGTCGAACGAGCAGCCTTCGCGCCAATCGTTCATGCAGCTAGTGGTTTTGACACAGTATTTGGCGCCAGCCAAGAGCATATGCAACAGCGACCCCCGAATTGGGAAATCATGGTGGCCGACATCTTGACCGGAGCATATGCTTTCGGGGCACTGCAAACAGCACTACTGGGCCGCGAACGCTTCGGTCGCGGTGAGCATGTGGATGTCAGCATGATGGAGGCGATGATGACGCTAATACCTGCTCATATTCAGGCAGTACAGTCAGTGGACCCAATGCCCATAGGACGCTTCCATCCTGTCCGCACGAGAGACGGACACGTGATGGTCACGCCAGTCTCTAACAAGAACTTCGAAAGCCTGTGCACGCTGCTGCAGCGTCCTGAATTGCTGTCAGACCCGCGTTTTATTTTCGGCGACAGAACCCGTCACTTCAAAGAACTAGCCGCAGAAATCGAAAAATGGTCAATCTCCCTCACTACACATGAATGCGACGAAGCACTGAATGCCGCTGGCGTTCCCTGCAGTGCCTACACGCAGCTAGAAGATATCTTTGAGCATCCCCAGGTTTTGGATAGGAGATCCTTTTCTCAAATTTCACAAGAGCAGTTGGGAGAGTTTTTGATTCAGGCTTTGCCAGTGAACTTCCAGCACATGGATCACGCTACGGCCAACTGGGCTGCCACGCTGGGCCAACACAGCGATGACATCCTAAGCTCTATGTTGGGGCTGTCTGCTGACAAACTGACTGAACTGCGCAGGAAGAAAGTAATAGCCTAGCGCATGCACTCTCGCATTTTTGGCGAAGTAGGATTCAGCCGAAGAATTCGCTATCTTTGGAGGCAAACTTTAACGTTGGGCCTTCAGACTATGCAGAACAAGAAGCATTTTGGTCGACGAGACATCCTCAAAACTGCAATTGCGGGGGCCCTAGCTGCCTTGCTCAGCAATTGCCGGGTTGAATTCAGCGGCGGTGATGCCTACCGGCGACCCTACTCCCGCAAGCCCTGGGTGGCACCCAGAATTTCCATGGATAATGTGATCCGAGAGGTCGTGGGTCATCGACCATACCGCCCCTCTGGTTTTGTCGTCAAAAGCGAACAATTCGATGACAAGACAGTTATTCATAATTACGGCCATGGAGGCGGAGGTATCAGTCTTTCCTGGGGCAGTTCAGCGCTTGCCGTGAGGGAAACCGTAGGCTTGAGACCCGGAGAAATCGGCGTGATAGGCAGTGGAGTCATGGGCCTTACCAGCGCGCGCTTGCTGCAGGACGCTGGATGGGACGTCACGATTTACACCAGAGAAATGGCCCGTCACACCACCTCGAACGTTGCCGGCGGCGAATGGGGTCCATACAGCGTCCACGATCCAGCTGTGTCCAGCGATGCGTTCAAAGAGCAAATTCAGTTAGCCGCGCGTATTTCTCATCGCGCTTTCACTAACCTCGGCGGCAGAGCGTATGGCGTTCGCTGGACCGAATTGTATAACCTCAGCAAGACACCTCCAGAGGAGGGCGGCGAGTTCCAACATCTCTATCCTTACCGCACAGATTTACAGCCGGGCGAGCATCCTTTCCCTGTTCCCTATGTACGCCACGAGCTCACCATGATGGTCGAACCCGCGATTTTTCTAAGGCGGCTGATCAATGATTTTCTGCAAAGTGGCGGTAAATTTGTCATTCGCAATTTCAACAGAAAGGAGGAGATTCTTGCTCTGTCAGAGAAAATTTTCTTCAACTGTACAGGGCTCGGAGCCGCGACGCTTTTTGATGATAAGGAGATCACGCCCGCGAAAGGTCAGCTAGTGCATATGCCCCCCGACCCAGATGTTGACTACCTCACCATCGGCGGCGGGGAAAGCAATTTGTACATGTTTTCCCGCACCGACACTGTTCTGCTGGGAGGAACCTTCAAACTCGGCGACTATTCCCAAAACCCGGAACCGGAAGAAACCGAACGCATCGTGTCTGAACATCAGAAGATATTTTCCGGCTTTGCCTAATACACTTAGACAATCTAACTAGTGCCGAATCGCAAAACACAACCGAGTTTATACCGGTCGATGAAGTGCGCCAGTAGACATGAGCTCAGAGCCTGTCAGTAGGGCAGTTCGTAAGTTGAATTGAATCTTAGGTTGCGAACCGAATTGTAACTATAGGCCATCGAATTAATACCGTCAGTCGGATTATCGTGTTCAATAAAATAATGTCTGAACCCGCCCTTGCTTGCATAGCTGAACAACTCTTGAAAATCGATATAGCCGCGACCCACATCCACCATTGCACCCGAACCGGCACGGTCTTTCACGTGAATCATAGGAAAGCGCCCTGGGTACTTGAGAAAGAAGAATTTGGCATCATAACCGGCGTCTTCCGCCCAGAATAAATCCATCTCAAACGTCACTAGTTCCGGTTCAGTTTCTGACATCAGGATGTCGTAGCCGATCAGCCCACCTTCGTGGATATCAAATTCAAAATTATGATTATGATAGCCCATGGTGATACCGGCCTCCCTCGTCTTCTCACCTGCCCGGTTCAGAAGCTCTGCTACTCTGCGGTAGCTATCAAGGCTACGTTCATTTTCTGGCAAAAAGGGCATCACCATGTATTCCTGGCCAAGCGTCACGGCAGTCTCAATTTCACGGTCTAGGTCATCCCGAATGGCCTGCAAAGGAACATGAGATGCTGGCGTAGTCAGACCAAAACTGTCCAGGATGTTGCGCACCTCAGCAGGCGTTTTACCATGGTAGCCGGCAAACTCCATTTCCGTGAAGCCGATCTCCGCAAGCTGTTCCAAGGTTCCTTCGAAATCGTCGGCCATTTCCCGACGTAGCGAATAGAGTTGCAGTCCGATTTCCTCGACCCGCCGCACCTGCGCGCTCACCGCGCCGAACGGGCTTACCGCAAGGACTGCGGAAACCGCCGTCTTCTTTAGAAACTCTCTCCTATTCTGGCGACCAGACTGAAATCTATTTCGCATGCTGCTTCTCCAATCAAACTGAGGTTGCTTCCGCTGCGGTGGGCTCTCACAGACTCACGCCGCCTGATACTAATCAGGACACAACTAAAGCTGGAACAAGACTACCATACCTACGCACCGATTAATCTAACGCGACCGCTCGAAAAGGCGTCCTGACACGCACTAAAAGTGCCGACTTCCGGGTTCCCGCGCACTGGGGCGATTATCTCATTACCTCAGTTTCCGCAGCATCAGTCCTGCACGGTCACCCACCCTAACCTTTGGATTGGGGAACACAATGTATTCCGGCTCAGATCCGACAAGATATTCAGCACTCCCGTCTCTGGAAATCAAGCTGCCCGGCGGATACTCTGAAAAATTCGGTACATTGTCGGGAACGAAGAATTCCCAGCTCGCGCTGGATTTCTCAAGGGTGTGATGCACAACAAATTGTTCAATGTCATATGTAGGTGATCTCGGTAAATCCGCACCAGATATCAAACTTCGAAGCAGTACATCGATGCCAGAAAAGCGTTCCAGGTTATTGGCACCAAACGGCATTACTCTTCCCAATTCGAGGGTAAAACTTTCTGCATCCTGTTTGACGGCAGTAAAGGAAGAGAACGTGTTAGCGCTTTGTTGCTGCATAAGGACGGTGTGTATCTCAGCAATCTCCAAAAAAGCTTGCTGCTGTTCGGGAAGCACACGCCCGGAGACAAAAGGATACACAGCAAATCGCTCTCTTGCCGAGGCCCTTATGGCCGTATGACAGTCATAGTGCAGTCGCTGCTCTACCGTAACTGGTTCCTCAGCGAAGAAGTTCGCAACGTACGCTTCGAGCTTAGCGGCTCGCTTAACCTCTTTCAGTCTGAGGTCTTCATGCTGCCACTGGCCGCAAAACAACCTATTCATATTAAGATCGACGAACCGTTTGTTCGCCGCTATGGCCCAGGGGTTTGCGAGGATAAACAGTACACGGGCAGCACCGCTCAGTTCACCAGACAAGACATCGCTAACGAGTTGCGAAACAATTTCTATGGGCGCCGTTTCGTTACCATGGACGCCGCAGGAAATAACTAGGGATAATTTACTCGCCGTGTTGGGTTCAAACCGCATGACGCCGCAATCCAGAAGGGCCACTTCAGCCCCGTCCATCAATGTGCTGTGGCTGGCCTGAATAGACCTATCTGCGTGGACAATCGAGTGACCGATAATGTTCTTGTGCGGCGAAAAGAGAAGCACGCCCCCCCCTATATAGCAAGCACTCTAGTTATGATGGACAGAAATGACAACAGATCAGATCTTTTGGATCGAGCCATGCTCAGCACAAAGTTAGGCCAATTTTAAACTCGACTAATTTCGACTAAAGTTACCAACTGGCTGGAAAAACGTCAGCGCCCCAAGAATTCCGAGGCATGACCTTCATATTCGGAATTCGGCCCTAATATTTCAGGGGTTGCCGACTCGTTATGGGGAAACATTAGCATTTGGTTAGGCCGTTAAATATAGATAAAAATTACCTTTAGAAACGGCAACCCTTGTTGGAACCCTCGGGTGCGCAGAGCAAGGGGCCTGAATAGCCAGGCGCCAAACGCGCCTGGCTTTTTTAGTTTAGATACCCAGAGCAACTGCCCTTCAGTCGTCGGACCCGGCAAGGCTGCGCTGGTCGCGCTCCTCGCG
>DORE01000125.1:0-7073 GCA_003514305.1 Gammaproteobacteria bacterium
GTACCGGTTTCGTGTTTCACTTAACAACACGTAGGTCATGATTCGGAACCGCAACACCTTCCAAATGTGATCAAGTTTTTTATCTGACGTGGCCTTGAGTGAGGCGAGACATTTGGCTCTTAAAAAAAGTAGGAATTCACAGCAAAACACCTTCGTTTTTGTTCTACACCGCTTCCGTAAACGCTGTCTAAAAAATCATTGACACCAGTTTCCCGTACCGCAAAGAAACTAATCACCCCGCGTAGCTGAACGTCGTCGCCACTGTCAAAGACATAGGGTGGTCTAAAGATGTTATCAATAGCCGAGAGTTCAGGCTAAAAAATTACGGATCTGTTCCTTATGGCCTTCAGGTTTTGTCATTTGATGCGAAAAGTGATTTATATTTTGTGGGGAGTTAGATTCCTAGAAATGGACAAGATTACATACTGCTAACTGCGAGGCGTTTTAAGGGGTCTCGCTTGGATATGAGCGAGTTGATCCTCTATGAGGTCGACTCAGGCGTCGATAGCAGGGACCCATCGGAGTTTTGTGGTGAACTGAAATTGATTGGGTTACTAAGAATCACAGGACAAGTCGGATACGAATTCCATTAGTGGTCGGCGGAAATGTAGTGAGAGTAAGAGACGCCTATTTATACTGCGTTCGCGCCGGATACAAATAATGACTTGTTTCCTATACGTCTTTTGATCTGCGATTAAAGGGTTCTTGATGTACCACTTAGTCTCTTTAGGTAGGGCTAACCTCAGGTTTCGCAAACTCGTCGTTCGGTTATCGCTAGATTCTGTGGGCTGTGTTGGCTTTTTGCCGGAAGAATAATAAATCGCAGAGCCTCGAGAATACTCTTGGCTCTGCTATGTATTGCGCTGTTTTTTTTACATAAGATACTTCTATTTCAGCAGCTAATTGATTGACGCTTTGCTGCTTTTTAGGCTTGCAAACTACCAGCACGAATTGTGGGGCTAGTTGTTCTAATTAAATTCCTTCTAGGTATCCGTCTAATCGATCTGTTGCCATCATAAATTCCGATTTTTTATCTCCCGCAGCATCCTTCACCGCGCTGAGGTTGACAGACGCATCACCGACCGCAATTACGCCGACCATTGCCATCATCAAATGAGGAGTACATTGGTACACATAAGTGCCTTCTTCAGTAAATGTTACCTTCACTTCTTGGCTCATACCTCCGGTCCAAGCGTCTGCGCCCGGCGGGATCATTCCGGCAATCGACGCTGAGTTATGCCCGGGGTTTGTTGGCTTAAAAGTAACTGTATCGCCCACAGCTATTTTGAGGACACTTGGCTCAAACACCATTACTCCGTCGGCACCTTGGTTAAGCATTGTTACTTCGAAATCTTCTGCAAAAGCATAAGAAGTTATGAACGCAAGGACTGCGACAGTGATTAGTGACCGGTAATTTTTCATTGGTTGTTCTCCGAAATAAGATCAAATGAGAATGATAATCATTTACAATTGTTACTGCAAGGTGTATATGTCTGGCGTCAAAGGGAAATCATTACCCCGAACGGTGATGTCCTTAACGCGCATTATAACTTAGGGGATCATTTGTTATGAAAATTATTCGCAGTATTTTCGCTTTAATTGCGTGTTACATGATCACAGCTAGTTGCGCCACAATTGGAAGTCCGATTGGGACAAATACCGGACTTATATGCGCCCAACGTCTAGTTGGTAACGAAGGATTCCCAAGGACATCGGATAACCCAGGTTATCGTATTTACGATTCAAACGGTGCCAAAATTGAACTCTGCGCACTTATTGAGTCGATTAAAAATTCGGATGTAGCTTTCTTGGGTGAGATACATACCGACACTGTAGCGCACACCATAGAGGCTTTGTTATTTCAAATGGCATGGGACGAGCATCTGTCATTGTCTCTTGAGATGTTCGACAGAGACGTACAACCTATCCTAGATGAATATCTGCGCGGCTTAATCAATGAGGAGCATTTTATAAAAAGTTCACGCGCATGGGACAACTACCAGTCGGATTACCGCGCCTTGGTGGAGTTTAGTAAGGATAATAATGTCCATATTATTGCTTCGAATGCACCGGGTCGATATGTGAACATGGTAAGTCGTTTAGGCAGCGACTCACTCTCGTCACTCTCCGAGGAGTCAAAGAGATTCCTGCCCCCACTTCCTTATCCAAGTGCAAGTTTGGAATATGAGAAGCGATTTAGAGAAATCATGCGATATCATCAGGTCAGACCACAACCCCCGGAAAATGATCGAAAACCAGGGAATGTGAAGGCGGAAACGAACGATAGCTACTCTGATCCTAAAAAATCCCGCGAAAATGAAGTCTTTCAGGATTATTTAGAAAGGGCTCTGGAAGCACAAAGTCTTTGGGACACGAGCATGGCATGGTCTATAGCTTCACATTTAAAGGCCAACCCTGACGGTCGTGTTATGCATATTAACGGCAGTTTCCACAGTGACTATGCTTTAGGCATTCCCGAGCATTTAGAAAAATATCTTCCAGGGTTGAAGACACTCACTATAAGTATTGTGCCAAGTCAGCAATTTCCAGAGTTTAACAATTCGATGAAAAGTTTGGCTGACTTCATAATCGTGACGGAAGTTAATAATCAAAGAGCCGACTGAATATTATTGAGTCAGTGCCACTGAAAACCGATTTGGAAAAATTTAGTGTAGTCTAGAGGGTGCAAGAAATTATCCGCGCTTTGTCGGAGCTGATGAGGAAATGCGCCCGAACTTGAGCAGGAGAGAGTGTAAACTACAACAATCCATAAAGGCCTCCATGCCTACAAGTCTTCATATTTCCGCTTTCATTCAATTTAATACCGGTAATTCTGCTTCAAAAACCCTAGAAGACGCCATTTCGTGAGCCCGGCAAATGCCGGGCCTTCTTTTTCTTGCGTTTTGTTCGGGCACTCATGGTTTCCAGACGTCATTTGCTATACACCAAGCTCTCGCGCCATACTGCCGTCGTCCTTACATGCGCGATGAGCCCGCCAAAACGGAAAATCGAATGAAGATTGCCATATCCATCAAAGATCTGCGTAAAACTTACGAGAACGGATTTGAAGCCTTGAAGGGTATTTGTTTGGAAGTCGAGCAAGGGGATTTTTTTGCTTTACTTGGTCCTAATGGCGCTGGAAAGTCAACAACAATTGGTGTGATTTCGACCCTAGTAAACCGATCATCCGGTGAGGTTGAGGTATTCGGCCGCAACGTTGATAACCATGTTTACGTTACCAAGCTTGACCTCGGTGTTGTGCCGCAAGAGATAAATTTTAATTTGTTCGAGCGTGTAGAAGATATTGTAATCACCCAGGCAGGCTACTACGGATTGCCCCGCCCGCTGGCACAGGAGCGCAGCGACAAGTATTTACAGCAGCTGGGGCTGTGGGATAAGCGCAAAGACCGCTCTCGCTCTCTATCTGGAGGTATGAAGCGGCGTTTGATGATCGCCCGGGCTCTAGTCCATGAGCCTAGGCTACTTATTCTTGATGAGCCAACTGCTGGCGTTGATATAGAGCTCAGGCGGTCAATGTGGGATTTTCTCATCGAGTTAAACAGGCAGGGGACAACTATTATTCTCACTACTCATTACCTTGAAGAGGCAGAGCAGCTGTGCCGAAATATAGCTATTATTGACAATGGCGCAATAGTCGAAAATACCAGCATGAAATCTTTGTTGGCAGAAGTTGACTCGCAGGTTTTCGTGCTGGATATCTCCAAGAGCGACCTGAAGAAAGCGGTGCTTTGCCTAGAAAAGTTCAATGCGAGATCACTGGATGACCATAGTATCGAGGTTACGGTCAAGCGTGCTGACGGTATCAATGCCGTATTTGTGCAGCTTGATAAAGTGGGGGTTGTAGTCATAGGCATGCGTAATAAAACCAACCGACTCGAACAGCTGTTTATCAACAAGCTAGCGACCGACAAGTAGAGATCTCTTAGCCAATGTATGTCAATCATAAAAGAATAGCCTTTGAAACGATCGTTATTAAAGAAGTTAGACGTTTTTCTCGAATATGGGTCCAGACTTTGGTGCCGCCGGCTATCACCATTGCTCTGTATTTTGTGATTTTTGGTAATTTGGTAGGTCGCAGAGTAGGTGAGATGGGCGGCTTTCAATATATGGAATTTATTGTGCCTGGGCTCATAATGATGTCCGTAATACAAAATTCCTACTCTAACGTTGTATCCAGTTTTTTCAGCCAGAAGTTTCAGCGTAGTATCGAGGAATTGCTTGTGTCTCCAGTTCCTAATTACGTCATTTTGACTGGGTTTGTGGTAGGCGGTATGGCCCGCGGGCTTTCCGTAGGGGCGATCGTGACAACACTTTCGCTTTTCTTTGCTGACATTCAGATTGCCCACCCAGTTATTACGTTGGCCGTTATTCTCCTGACGTCAGTGGTATTCTCTCTTGCTGGATTTATTAATGCTGTCTTCGCGGACAGTTTTGATGACATATCTATTGTTCCGACTTTTGTCCTCACCCCGTTAATCTATCTGGGCGGAGTGTTTTACTCCACCCAAATGCTACCGCCTTTCTGGCAAACGGTCAGTGCCTTGAATCCAATCTTTTATATGGTGAATACTTTCAGATATGGGTTTCTCGGTTCATCTGACGTTGATGTAATTTGGGCGTTTATTCTTCTCGGAACTTTCGCTGTTTCGCTTTATGTTGGCTGTATTTGGTTGTTGCGACACGGAACCGGTATACGGTTTTAGGGTAAATGCGATAATGTCTAGCAATCCATTAGGGGAGTCGATCCCGAATCCAAACAAATATGATCCTGGCCTTTTGTTCCCTATTCCGCGCTGTTCGGCCCGCAGTTTGCTAAATATTGACAAGAAGCTAACGATGTATGGTTTTGATCATTGGCGGGCGTATGAACTCTCTTGGTTGGATAGTAAAGGGAAACCGACCGTAGCCCTTGCGGAAATATTTTTCGATGTAGATTCGGAAAATATAATTGAGTCCAAGTCATTAAAGCTTTATCTAAATTCATTGAATCAGGAGCATTTTCCTGATTCAGAATCGGTTGCTGAGGCAGTTACTACTGACCTTTCGGTTGCGAGTAAATCGGAGGTGCGAACAGTTGTCCATGGGCTTGCCTCGAAGAATCAGCTCACCGAGAGTCACCGAAACGGTAAGCTGATTGATTCACTGGATATAGAAATATCCTCGGTAACGCCGGATGAGATGCTGTTATCTAACGAAGACGACTTGGTGTGTGATGAGACGTTATTAACTGACCTGTTTCGTTCGAACTGTCCCGTTACTGGTGCGCCCGATTGGGCCAGTGTTCTCATTCGGTATACGGGAACGAAGATAGCTGAGCCGCAGCTCTTAAATTATTTATGTTCTTTTCGGCATCATCAGGGCTATCACGAGGAATGTGCAGAGCGTATTTTCCGTGACATCAAGCAGCGTTGTGACCCGAAAGAACTTACACTCGTGATGAATTATCTGCGTCGGGGAGGTATCGAAATCAACGTTTACCGCAGTTCAAAACCTTTATCTATGAGCGAGATACAGCCACGGCTGATCCGGCAGTAGTGTCTTGAATTTGGTATCGTGCTGGGCTACTGTACGCGGCTCTCCGATATTCGGGAAATTAAAGTATTATCGGTGAGGTGTCCGAGTGGTTTAAGGAGCACGCCTGGAAAGCGTGTATGTCGAAAGGCATCGAGGGTTCGAATCCCTCTCTCACCGCCAGTTCCTCAAACTATATGCTCGTACACCGAGCGATTCCTTAAAAGTCCCGCGTTGCATCGGCAGGTCGTGATGTGCCGAGACTAGGGTCTGCTTTCAGAGCGCGAAATATAAGCTGGTTGCCGCCGAAGGTTCTTGGCAATACTGAGTTTTCAACAAGTTACTTATTGCATGTCAAGGCAGAATGCTAAAACCTGTGGTGCGAGTAAGGTCCCTAAGTTAGGCTCTTCGGCTGAAAGTGAATCTCTATCTTTTGGGAGGTGCAATTGGATATGATGACCAACCAATGCTCGCTATAAGGTGCCTGTTTCATGCTGCGTTTGTTTTGCCTATGTTTGCTCTTCACAAGTCCCAATGTTGTGCTTAATGCAGCAGATCTCCCGCAACCTAATCTTGTTCTGATTCTAGCTGATGATCTGGGTCTCGGGGATGTTGGTGTTTATGGGTCCGAGCTTATCGAAACTCCCCATATCGATGCTCTTGCAGAATCAGGTGTGCGGTTTTCACAAGCATACGTATCGCATCCAGTTTGCAGTCCCTCGCGTGCCGGGTTGATAACCGGCAGATATCAGCAACGGCACGGATGGGAATTCAATCCAGCTCGTCGCGATTTGCATCAAGGCATGGATCTATCGCAAGAAACGCTTGCGGATGCCCTGAAAGTTCGGGGCTACACAACAGGCTTGGTAGGGAAGTGGCATCTCGGGCAGGCGGAGGACTTCCATCCCCTGAGCCGTGGGTTCGACGAATACTTCGGCGTGCTGGGAGGGGGTTCTCAATACGTCGAATCTTCCCGCGAAGAAGTAGCTTATGCACTTAACGGAGAGCCCGGTCTGAGATCTGACTATGCCTCGTTATACAAGGGGCGCGAAAAGATTGCTGAGACAGAATATCTCACTGACGCGTTTACCAGAGAAGCGACATCATTCATCGATCGAAATGCAGCGTCACCTTTCTTTCTCTTTTTGAGCCATATTGCGCCGCATACGCCTTTACAGGCAACCAAAGCCTATCTTGACCGTTATGGGCATGTGCAAGACATGCCCAGAAAAGTTTATGCGGCGATGGTTTCTGCACTGGATGATAGTGTTGGTGCCATCGTTGCAAAGCTAAGAGAGAAAAAGCAGCTAGAAAATACGTTGATTGCTTTCGTAAGCGACAACGGTTGTGCTGGCTACATCGGCAATGCCTGTTCAAATCAAGGTTTTTCTGGATTCAAAAGATTTCATCAGGAAGGCGGCATAAGGGTACCGTTTATTTTGAGTTGGCCTGGCCGGCTAGACCCCAGTCAAAATTTTACAGATCCGGTAATCGCGCTCGATCTCTTTAGCACATTTACCGCCGCAGCGGGAGATGTGCGC
>DORE01000125.1:7457-17811 GCA_003514305.1 Gammaproteobacteria bacterium
GATTACTTGTATTGGAGATCAGGGCCCACTCAGGTTATCCGCGGTGAGCGATGGAAAATGATCAAATACAAAAAGTCCAAATTCGACGCAGGAGATCTTGATGAGACAGGCAGGCTTGAGCCGCCAGATGGCGGTTGGGATGTCAGCACGCCCAATGGTGAGCTGGTGCTGCTTTATGATCTGCAGTCTGACCCCTATGAACAGGCGAATCTGGCTGACTCAGAGGCTGAAATTGTAAATCATATGCAATTCGAGCTTGATCAATGGTTGGCGGAATTGCCTTCGGCTGATCAGGCAATATTACCGGCGATCAGATCGACACTGATTGATGTTGATGGTCAAACAGTGCAACTCATTTTTTAGAGGGCATTGATCGCACTGTTATGTGGTAATACAGTTAGCAGATTATTCATTCTCTGTCTTTCCGGAGTTTGTTGTCTTTTGAGGGAAGCGCTCGCATGTCTTGGGGATTTCGGCATACTATTGGAGCGTCAGAGGGCCATGCCACTCTGGTTCATTTTCAAGTGTAACGCGCGGAGATATCATGTTCTACCAGCACAAGCCCCCGCTATTTTGTTTCTTGCTGTTCGCTATGATCTGGAATCCTTTCATTTTCGCGCAAGACTGGGTGAGCTATGGCGGTGATAATGGCTCTCAAAAGTATTCATCTCTTGATCAAATCGATGCTGGAAATGTAAATCAACTACAAATTTCCTGGGAATGGGAAAGTATTGATAATCCGACGGTTGAAGCAAATCTGGCAGCGGGTAACACCAGCATTGTGCCAGCTGACTACAAGGCCACGCCGATCGTTGTGGATGGAATAATGTATGTTTCAACTTCCTTCGGTCGAATCGTGGCGCTCGATGCCTTCAGTGGCGAGCTAAAATGGAGCTTTGATACCGAGGCCTGGAAGGCCGGTCGCCCGATGAATCTCGGTTACAACACACGTGGTGTAGCGCACTGGATAAAAGGTGATAAACAGCGCTTGTTCTTCGCTACCTACGACTCTTTTTTGTGGTCAATTGAACTCGCGACAGGACAGCCAGATATGGAGTTCGGAGAGGGCGGCAGAGTTGATCTTGTGGAAGGCCTTGGGCGGGACTTTGATCGTAAACTTTATGGCGTTATATCTCCTCCGCTGGTTACCAATGACAGGGTTATTGTTAATTCAGCGATTCACGATTCGCCTCAATCGCTTGAGATGCCACCGGGGGATGTTCGCGCTTTTGACCCAGAGACGGGGGAGATGGTGTGGATTTTTCATACTATCCCACAGGTTGGCGAGTATGGAAATGAAACCTGGAAAGATGGTTCTTCTGAATACACGGGCAACACTAATTCTTGGACGATCATGAGTGCCGACGATGAGTTGGGGCTTGTTTACATACCGATCGGAACGCCGACTAATGATTGGTATGGAGGTAAAAGGTTAGGGGATAACCTATTTGCCGAAAGTCTCATTGCGGTCAGTGCCGAGACGGGTGAGCGGATTTGGCATTTTCAGACCGTTCATCATGGGCTCTGGGATTACGATTTGCCCGCTGCTCCAACACTGGTAGATATTACTGTTGACGATCGTCGAATAAAGGCAGTCGCGCAGATCTCCAAACAGGGGTTTACTTATGTCTTCGACAGAGTAACAGGGGAGCCTGTTTGGCCAATAGAAGAAAGGGCCGTTCCTCCGAGTTCGGTGCCGGGTGAGGTGGCCTCGCCGACCCAGCCATTTCCAACTAAACCGGCTCCCTTTGAGCCTCAGGGTATCAGTGACGCTACATTGATTGACTACACCCCTGAGTTGCGTCAAGAAGCACTGCAAATTATTGAAGAATTTGATTACGGTCCATTGTTCACTCCGCCAACGCTGCGTGGAACCATTCAATTTCCTGGCTGGGGAGGAGGCGGTGAATGGCATGGAGCGGCGTTTGATCCAGAAACTAGCATGTACTATATACCATCAGCCTCGGTGCCTATCGTCGTTCAGCTCAGAAAGGCGAGGCGGCAGCGTGAGCCGCTCGGATACGTGCGCGGCGGCGCCATGTCAGTGGACGGGCCGCAGGGGCTGCCATTGACCAAACCGCCTTACAGTCGTGTCACCGCAATTGATCTCAACAGTGGAGAGCATAGATGGATGATCCCTCACGGTGAGGGCCTACGACAACAAATCATCGATATGGGAATTCTAGACCCGGGGCCTGTGGGCAGCACAAGCCGAACAGGCCCGGTTCTCACCAAAACTTTGTTGTTTTTGGCTCAAAGTGATGGGAGTAGGAATCTGGTGCGGGCCTTCGATAAGGCAACCGGAGCTGTTGTGCATGAGGTTGCTCTCCCTCTCCCGCCAGCGGGAACTCCGATGACCTACATGGTTGGCGGGAAGCAGTTTATCAGCATCGCGGTTGGCGGCGGGCAGGATTCCAGATTGGTTAGCCTGTCTTTACCCTAAAAGCCCTCACGCAAGGGGGCAGAGCTCGTGCTATAATTCTTATCGGTAGTCCGCGTCGGCCCCCTCGCAATGGAAGGTTATGAACTCCGCCAGGCCCGGAAGGGAGCAACGGTAGTAGCTAAACCATGTGCCGGGGTGTGGCTGGCGCGGATTGCCACCCCAGCAGCTTTGCTCACCCACATTGCGCTGTCTTATTACACAAAGTAGTCCCTGATCACATGAGCTATCAAGTCCTTGCCAGGAAATGGCGCCCAAAGAAATTTGCAGACGTCGCCGGGCAGGGCCATGTCCTGAAGTCACTGATTAACGCGCTTGATAACGACCGCCTCCACCATGCCTATCTGTTCACTGGGACTCGGGGAGTGGGCAAAACTACGCTCGCTCGTATATTGGCGAAGTGCCTAAATTGCGAGGAAGGCATTTCCTCAGAGCCGTGCGAAGCTTGTTCAATTTGCAGAGAGATCGATGAGGGACGCTTTATTGATCTGATCGAGGTAGATGCTGCCAGCAGGACGAAAGTAGAAGACACGCGAGAGCTGCTTGATAACGTGCAGTACTCATCTTCTCGCGGTCGTTTCAAAGTGTACCTAATCGATGAAGTACATATGCTGTCCAACCATAGCTTTAATGCGCTGCTGAAGACTTTGGAAGAACCTCCGAATCATGTAAAGTTTCTTTTTGCCACCACTGATCCGCAGAAGCTACCGATTACGATTTTGTCACGGTGTTTGCAGTTCAATCTCAAAAATCTGAGTCCTCAACTCACAGTCGACTACCTTAAAAAAGTTCTTCAGCAAGAGCAGGTCAAGAGTGACAGTGATGCCTTGTGGCAGATAGCTGCAGCGGCTTCCGGCAGTATGCGGGACGCGCTGACCTTGGTTGATCAGGCAATATCCTATTGTCAAGGTGAGATAAGTCAAAGTGGCGTGATTGATATGCTTGGCGTGCCAGAACAAGCGCAGGTCTTCGAATTGCTTGCTGCAATGGCGCAAGGAAATCTTTCTCACGTCCTTTCACTGGTGGATAAAATATCTGACCATACGCCGGATTACTCGAATACCCTTGATTCGCTTCTGTCAAAACTTCATCGAGTGGCCATCGCGCAGGCAGTTCCAGATGATGTTGATAACAGTTTAGGAGACAGGCAGGAGGTTTTGAAGCTTGCCGCGGAATTTACCGCTGAGGACATCCAATTGTTTTATCAAATCGGAGCTAAAGGGCGGGATGAGCTGAGAAATGGGCTGGATACACGTTCAGCATTTGAGATGCTACTGCTGCGTATGATGATTTTTTCGCCTACCCTGGTCAATCAGGACCTAATGCCAAACGAAGCACCATCAAACGGCGAAAAAGCATATGACGAGTCGCAAAGTTCTCAATCCGGAAATGATGGCGAACCGGCGGTTGCGAACACATCGGATCGTTCCGAGGCTGAAGGACATTCGGAGAATGAAGCGGCCCTAAAAAAAAAGGGGTTAATTAGCAAGCATGAGTCTGCTGAGGCTCGCAGCCAGGATGATATTGCCGCTAACCTTTTGAGTGGCAGTTGCCAGACCTCGGCGGCGGTTTTTCAAGATCCTGCGAGCCTTGCCGAAAGTCGAAAAAACTTTTTGAAAACGGCAACGCATGAGTCCTGGATGTGTATTTTTTCAACACTTCCGGTATCCGGAATCGTGGCGAATATTTTGGCAAACACCGAATGTGAAGGATTTCAAGACGGGACATTGAGGCTTAAGCTTGCCGATGATCAAAGCGCTTTATATAGCGCGGAAATATTGCCGAAGCTTGCAGATATACTTAACCAATTTTTTGGTGAGCCTTTCAGCCTGGAGATTACTGTGGGCGTCGTTAGCGTGGAAACCCCTGCGCTTAAAGCGCAGCGACTGACACAAGAAACTTATCAAGGTATGGTTTCAGAATTTGAAACCGATACAAATGTAAGAGAATTAATTGACCGATTTTCCGCCACTGTTGAGAAGGGAAGCATTATGCCTATTGATAACGAAGGTTTAGCGTATGACTGACTTAAGTGAGCTTATGAAGCAGGCCCAGAAAATGCAAGATCAATTTAAGCAAGCTCAGGAGAACTTGACGAGTCTTATTGTGGAAGGACAATCCGGTGCGGGGCTGGTTACCATAAAGATTAATGGTCGTTATGACGTGGTTTCAGTCAGTCTAGAAGATTCTGCTATGACGGAGGGTAAGGGGTTTATTGAAGATTTGATAGGTGCTGCATTCAATGACGCCGTCCGTAAACTAGAAGATCAGAGGAAGCAGGCGATGAGTCCTATGACAGGCGGGTTAAAGCTACCGGAAGGCTTTAACTTTCCATTTTAGAGATCAAATTTTTTTATGAATAGCAGCCCACTTCTTGATCAGCTTATTGAGGCTTTTCGCTGTTTGCCTGGGGTTGGGCCGAAGTCCGCACAGCGGATGGCGTTGCACCTTCTCGAGAGAGAGAGAGAGGGGGGAAGGAAATTGAGTGAGGCGTTAGTAAACGCCATTGAAAACGTTGGTAATTGCCAGTCCTGCCGGACATTCACTGAAGAAAATTTATGTAGAATTTGTGCTAGTAATTCTCGAAAGAGGCAGCAGTATTGTGTTGTGGAGTCCCCTGCTGATGTTTTTGCTATTGAGCAGTCCGGTAGCTATGAGGGGGTCTATTTCGTGTTGATGGGGCATTTGTCACCTATTGACGGGATCGGGCCAGAGCAGCTTGCAATTCCGAAACTTGTTCAACAAGTTAAAGACGGCAATGCAGAAGAAGTTATCATCGCCTGCAACTCGACGGTTGAGGGGGATGCTACGGCCTACTACATTGCTGAGCAGCTCAAGGCCTATGACGTTCTTGTTTCCAGGATAGCCCATGGTGTTCCGGTAGGTGGAGAATTGGAGTATGTCGATGGTGGGACGCTGTCTCATGCATTCTCCGGCCGTGTGCCCATCTCGGGTAGCTAATCATGCTGTCGGATAATGGTCAGCAAATAAAGTACATTGAGACACAAGTCGCATTAGAGGAATCTTGCCGCTGCTGGGTTGCTTCGCCGGTCATAGCAGTCGATACTGAGTTTGTTAGAACAAATACTTTTTACCCTAAGCTAGGCTTGTTACAAATAGCTGATGAAAGTCAATGCTATTTGATTGATCCGTTGAGGATCAAAGACTGGAGCTGTTTTGTTGGCGTTTTGGCGGATTCCGAGCGCGAGATAGTGCTGCACTCCGGTGGTGAAGACCTCATTACACTGTTGGTGGCCTTGGGGAAATTGCCCGACACGTTTTTTGATACCCAGATTGCTTGTGCCTACGCAGGTCTCGGATTCTCTAAAAGCTATCAATCGCTAGTCCTGGAAATCATTGGGCGAAACCTGCCGAAAGATCAGACCCGCTCTGATTGGCTGAAGCGTCCTCTGTCGGCATCCCAATTGGAGTATGCAGCTAACGACGTTTGTTATTTGCTGCCGATATTTCGTGAACTGAAAGCTCGCTTGGAGGAGAGGGACTATCTCGGTTTTCTCAAAGAGGACGCTAAAGTACAGGTTGATTACACGAAGCTTTGTGAGCAACCTGAATACTGGGAGTTAGCATACACGAGTATCAGTAACTCCTGGCGACTGAACAATAGTGCACTGGCTTGCTTGCAACGTTTGTGCGCCTGGCGTGAAAGACACGCACGGAAAAAGAATCTCCCTCGAAGCTGGATTGCCAAAGATGCTGATCTGTTGGTGATTGCGCAACTTATGCAAGAACAACGTAAGCTCACTATTCGGGATCTGAACGCCTGTGCAGCGCTGGAGAGTGCCCTAGTGCGAAGGAACGGAGAGGCGATTATCAAGCTTGCGAATTCCCCTCCCGATGTTAGCCTCATTGATCGTTCTTTGCTAAATCCCCCGCTGTCTGCTTCATTAAGGGCCGTAATTAAAGGGTTTCGTGAGAAGGTTCAGGACCATGCAAAGCAAATGGATATTTCGCCAGAGTTGCTCGCAAGAAAAAAACAGCTTGTCACAGTTGCTCTTGGGATTCAGCGGGGAAACGATCCAATCTGGCCCCAAGAACTGCGGGGCTGGCGCGGTAAGAGATTGGCAACGGACTTTCTGGAAGTCGCCAGCAACCTTGATTCCAAAGGGATGTCAGGGAATGATTAACGAGCAACTGAGGGCAGAATTCTGGAAACTTCCCATCGAAAGCCTGAGCGAGAAAGAAAGGGAGTTTCTGTGTGATCGCTGCGGACGCTGCTGCCTCGAGAAGCTGGTGGATGAAGATACCGGAGAGATTGCCTGGACCCGGATAATTTGCAGACATTATGAGTTGAAGACAGGGTTTTGCGGATGTTACCCAGAGCGCAGCGTAAGGGTCCCGGAATGTATTGATGTGCGAAAGCTTACAGTTGAAGATAAGCATTGGATGCCCGCGACTTGTGCCTATCGCCGTAGATTTGAAGGTCAGCCACTTCCCGCGAGGCATCCACTCATTATGGGCAGTAGCCGTGATATTTCCAAGGCAGGAATCGCTGTCAAGGGCAAGGTGCTGTCAGAGGACTTTGTCCACCTTGAAGGCTATCATGAGCAAATAATCAGGTGGGTTGATGTGTAAGCTGGCAGACAAAGGGCTCTTTTACTTTTGGATTCAGGGACCAGCGAGTTATGGCTGCTGAATTCAATTACTACGGCGTTTGGCTGGTATATCTTCTGGCATCGCTGATGTTTCTTAGCGCCTATTGGCGCTTAACCAGTTTTTCGCGCTGGTCGGCTTTGAAGCATTTCCTACGCTGTCTAATGATTGCACTTATTTTCACGCCTTGGTTTGCGAATTCTGATGGAGACACTCTCGCGCCAGCACTTATGGTAATTACTCTTGATGCGATTACAATGGGCTTTGGAGAGGTTTCAAGAGCGCTTACGCCCTTGCTTTTGTCTCTTTTTGTAGCTGTATTGTTCGCCCTCATACTATCTGTGCGTGATAAAAGATGATCAACAAATAGGACAGGCTAGTGCGGTGCTAGTGGAAACTGACTTTTGACTCCAACAGCAGAGGTTGCACGTTTACTAAGGTGTTGTTTGGACTAAACGATCTCGTTCCATTATACACCTTTTGATGCAACGAATGACCGGGGCTGACCCGGCGATCAAGAAACCTGACACCTTTCATATGAACACGGAATCCGAGTTTACAAGACGAACATCATAACAATGGAACAGAGCATGAACTTTACCGGAACAGACGATTATGTCGCGACTGATGAGCTGCAGCTTGCAGTTAACGCAGCGATTCAATTACAGAAACCACTTTTGATCAAAGGAGAGCCAGGCACAGGCAAGACCATGTTGGCGGAGCAAATTGCTAAGTCCTTGGAGCTTCCTCTGATTCAGTGGCACATCAAGTCAACGACAAAAGCACAGCAGGGTTTGTACGAATATGATGCGGTATCCCGGTTGCGAGATTCTCAGCTTGGCGATGACAAGGTGCAAGATATTTCGAATTACATCATTCAGGGTAAAATTTGGCAGGCATTTCAATCAGAAAAGCAGGCGGTTCTCTTGATTGATGAGATCGACAAGGCCGACATAGAGTTTCCCAATGATCTGTTACTGGAATTAGACAAGATGGAGTTTTTTGTCTACGAAACCAAGGAGATTGTCAAGGCAACAACTCGCCCAATAATAATTATTACGAGCAACAATGAGAAAGAACTTCCGGACGCCTTTTTGAGAAGATGCTTTTTCCATTATATTGAGTTCCCCGATACCGTCACGATGGAACAGATTGTTGAGGTGCACCATCCGGGGATCAAAAAGGAATTGGTAAGACGCGCAATGGATATATTTTTCGAGGTTAGAAAGGTACCTGGTCTGAAGAAAAAGCCCTCTACCTCAGAGCTTATTGACTGGCTCAAGCTGCTCTTGGCTGATGATATTCCGGCAGATATTTTAAAGGACAAGGATGTCAAAAATGCAATACCTCCACTTTACGGGGCATTGTTGAAAAATGAGCAGGACGTCCATCTTCTTGAAAAACTGGCTTTCATGCACCGAGCAAACCGGTAATGCTAATTAATTTTTTTATGACTCTCAGACGGGAACGGCTGCCGGTTTCATTCACGGAGCTGTTTGCGTTGCTTGAGTGTCTTAAGCAAAACTTTGCTTTTGGTAATATCGATGAATTTTATCACGTGGCCAGACTTTGTTTGGTTAAAGATGAGAAGCACTTCGATAGATTTGATAAGGCCTTCTCCAAATATTTTGAGCGGTTAGATCTGATTGATGACCCGTCTCTATATCAGATTCCTGAGCAGTGGCTAAAAAAGCAATTCGAAAATACTCTAAGCGACGAAGAAAAGGCGCAGATAGAAGCAATGGGCGGCTTAGAAAAACTGCTGGAAGCCTTTCGAAAACGTATGGAGGAGCAAGAAAAACGGCATCAAGGTGGTAACAAATGGATCGGCACAGGAGGGACATCTCCTTTTGGAGCCTATGGTTATAACCCCGAAGGCATACGTATCGGTCAAGATGAAGGCAGAAACAGCAGGGCCGTCAAAATATGGGACAGGCGGAACTACCGGGATCTTGATGATTCCGTTGAGATAGGGACTCGTAACATCAAAATGGCTTTACGAAGACTTCGGAAATTCGCGCGAACAGGCGCGGAAGAAGAGCTGGATATGGATGACACGATTTCTTCCACTGCTCGAAATGCGGGGATGCTGGACATTAAAATGGTTCCAGAGAGACGGAATGCGGTTAAGGTTCTACTTTTTTTTGACGTTGGGGGCTCCATGGACCCTCATGTTAGGCTGTGTGAAGAATTGTTTTCTGCTGCGAGGACGGAATTCAAGCACTTGAAGTATTTCTACTTTCACAACTTTCTCTATGATTCAATTTGGACGAAAAGCCATCGTCGGCATGCAGAAACCACCTCGACGTTTGAGTTGATTAACACCTACACAAAAGACTACAAAGTTATTTTTATCGGCGATGCTACAATGGCGCCCTATGAAATAACCCACGTGGGTGGCAGTATTGAGCACTACAATGAAGAGGCTGGCGCTGTTTGGTTGCAGCGGGTGACGGAAGCGTTTGAGCACTTTGTTTGGCTTAACCCTACTCCGCAAGACTACTGGCAGCACAGCTATTCAATCGAAATAGTTAAAGAACTGGTCGAGGACCGAATGTTTCCGCTTTCAGTTAAGGGACTTGAAGAAGCGATGACGCTCCTTACTAAGTGACCCCCTCGGTTACTCCGCGACTGAATGCTACAGGCTATACTGCTATGGAAAGCCTTCCTTCTCATCTTGATCCGAATCAGTACTCTTCCCTAAAGGATCTTTACGCTCATATCACGCTTGATCGCGGGAAGCTCGGCGCCTACAGTAGTCTGGGTAAAACGTTGAGTTACCAAGAGTGGGATCGACTGTCAGAGCAGTTTGCTGCTTATTTGCACCATGAGACATCGCTGGTTCCAGGTGACAGGATCGCTATTCAGCTGCCCAATCTGTTGCATTTTCCAATTGCTTTGCTGGGAGCCATTAAGGCCGGGTTGGTTGTAGTCAGCACAAATCCCCTCTACACGGCGAATGAAATGGGCCACCAGTTTAGGGACTCAGGAGCCAAAGCTGTCATCATCTTGTCGAGCTTTTGTGACAAACTGGAGAGTGTGATCAGCGAAACTGGAATAAGTTCGGTTATCGTTGCTGAGCTCGGAGATTTACAGCCGCCCTTACGGCGTGCTTTTATTAATTTTTCTGCAAAGTACTTTAAATCTGCCGTACCTAATTACCGTCTGGCGAATGCCGCTTCATTCAAGGAATGCTGTAACTACAATACGAACTCGTTGCCAGCTCAGCTCGAAACCGGGACAGGGGATGATCTCGCGGCAATCTTTTATACGGGAGGAACAACAGGATATTCGAAAGGTGCG
>DORE01000182.1 GCA_003514305.1 Gammaproteobacteria bacterium
GTTTTCCGATAGTCATTGACAATGTCAAAGCCCGCCACCGTGATATGCCCAGAAGTGGGGCGCACAATGCCGCAAATTGACGAGATAAGTGTAGTCTTGCCGGCACCATTAGGCCCGAGCAAGGCAACGATCTCCCCTTTTTCAATGTCCAGCGACACGTTCTTAAGGGCCTGAGAGCCTCCAGAATAGGTTTTGCATAAGTTTTCAATTTTCAGTATCGGTTCGGCAACGGCATTCATGGGCGCAGCATTATGAGACCTGCCACAATGGAATACAACGGGTATGACAACACTCCAAAAAGCAATCTGGAAAACATGTTTTTTGCTACGAATCCCATAAAGCCTGCGTGAGTGCGGTAAACACGCTCTTAGACGTAAGTGCCAACCATGGCCAAGTTGGCCCGCAGATTCGCCCGTGATTGATTGTTCTCTTTCAATCCGAATGTGAGTCAGGGACAATGGTGGTTAACTGATTAGACTCCGCCAAAAAAATAACAACCGGGGAGGAACGCAGGTTGTCAACGACGACCGCTAAAGGAAGCCAGCATTCAGGCCGACTGCCGGATGAGCGAGCGGCTATCGTCAAGGCCTACCAGAAGCCTTCATACCGCTATTTAGTCTTGGGCATCCTCACCACGGTATACGTTTCAAACTTTGTCGACAGGCAGGTAATCAACGTCCTCGCCCAACCGATCATCGACGACCTAAACATCTCAGATGGTCAATTCGGTATGCTGTCAGGTCTGGCGTTTGCCTGCATCTACACAACGCTCGGTGTTCCTATTGCCCGTTGGGCCGACATCAGTAACCGGCGCAACATTGTCGCCGTATCGATTGCAATCTGGAGTGTGATGACGGCCTTGTGCGGCGCCGCGCAAAATTTTGGACAATTATTTTTCGCGAGATTCGGGGTCGGTGTCGGCGAAGCCGGCGGCTCCCCACCGTCCCATTCCATCGTATCGGATATTTTCCCTGCAGAGCAGCGAGCCACCGCGCTTTCTATCTACTCTCTCGGTGTCTACGGTGGCATTCTGGTGGGGACGGTGGGTGGCGCCTATCTCGTGCAGTACTTTGACTGGCGCACCGCTTTCGTTGTTGTCGGGATGCCCGGTATCCTTATGGCGC
This sequence comes from Gammaproteobacteria bacterium, assembly GCA_003514305.1. Taxonomy (GTDB): domain Bacteria; phylum Pseudomonadota; class Gammaproteobacteria; order Pseudomonadales; family Pseudohongiellaceae; genus UBA9145. The sequence continues at coordinate 1,125 of DORE01000182.1, forward strand.
TGGTGGTTCGCTTCGTCGTCAAAGAGCCTCCACGCGGCATGGCTGAGGCGCGCGAGGACGTCGCACCTCCGGGGTTTTTCCAGGCCATACGCTTCCTATGGAAGCGAAAGTCATTTCGCCATCTCTCCTTCGCCTGTGCTCTGCATGCCTTTGTCACCTATGGCATAGGAAACTTTATGCCACTCTTTCTTGGCAGAGTGCATGGGATGCCAATCCTTGATGTTGGCTGGTACTACGGCATGATTGCGGGAGTAGGCGGCCTGGCCGGCACTTTCTTTGGAGGATGGGTAACCGACCAGCTGAAAAAGCGGACTGGAGACAGCACTTGGTACATACGAGTGCCCTTAATTTCCACGGTCGTCGCAATACCACTTGCCTTGAATACTTTCCTCCTTATGCCGGACGGCTACCTTGCTGTGTATTCCTACTTGCTGCCGGTATTTGCTGGTGGCTGGTATCTCGCCCCCTGCATTGCTGCGACGCATTTCCTGGTTGGCCTCCGCATGCGCGCGATGGCTTCGGCAGTCTTACTTTTCATGCTGAATCTTATCGGACTTGGGCTTGGCCCAATGATAACGGGTTTCATGAGCGACTCTTTCACGCAGCAATTCGGTGACGACGCTCTACGCTATGCTATGTCCATCACAGTCATGGTGAATTGCTGGTGTGCATTTCACTACCTCATGGCATCCAAGACTATCCGACAGGATATCGAGCAGGCACCAAACTGAGGATGCCCAAGGTTAGAGCGCAGCGAGTGCCTGCTCAATCTTACTGACCCCGATTACATCAAAGCCTGCGATAGGTACTTTTGGCACATTGGCTTTCGGCACAATTGCCCGCTTGAATCCATGTTTAGCCGCCTCACGCAAACGCTCCTGACCTCCTTGTACCGGCCTGATTTCGCCAGCCAGACCGACTTCTCCGAAGGCAACCGTTTGACGATCAATGGAGCGATCTTTGAAGCTGGAGACTATAGCGAGCAGGAGTGCAAGATCTGCACTGGTCTCGCTGACTTTGACACCGCCAACAACGTTAACGAAGACGTCCTGGTCTGCCATGTAAAGACCACCGTGACGATGCAGAACCGCTAGCAGCATAGCCATCCGGTTATGCTCAAGGCCCACCGCGATCCGACGCGGATTGCCAAGCGAGCTGGCATCCACCAGAGCCTGAATTTCGACTAGCAGTGGACGGGTGCCTTCCCAGAGCACCATTACCAAGGAACCCGCGCTTTCTTCCTCTGTTCGCGCCAGGAAAATAGCTGAAGGGTTGTTAACCTCTTTCATGCCCTGCTCGGTCATAGCAAATACGCCGAGTTCATTCACAGCGCCGAAACGATTCTTCTGACTGCGCAAGATGTGATATTTGTTATCAGTGCCGCCTTCCAACATCACAAAGCAGTCGATCATGTGTTCTAAAACTTTGGGACCAGCGAGGTTGCCTTCTTTGGTGACATGCCCCACTAGAAACAAAACTGTGTTGGTTTGTTTAGCATATTGAATCAAATACGCCGCGCACTCTCGAACTTGGCTGACGCTGCCGGGTGAGGAATGAACTTCGCTGCTGTGTGTTACCTGAATCGAATCTACTGCCAACAGAGAAGGTTTGTGTTGTTGAGCTGCCTGGCAGATTTGTTCAACATTAGTTTCCGCCAACATCTTCAACGCTTGTTGGGGAAGTTTGAGACGCTGTGCTCGCATGCCTACTTGCTGCAGAGATTCTTCGCCAGTGACGTAAAGTGCAGCTTTTCCCTGGCCGGCCAAAGTACACATGATTTGCAGCAACAAAGTGCTTTTGCCCGCGCCCGGATTACCACCTACCAAAATTACTGAACCGGGAACAAGACCCCCACCAAGAACACGATCAAGCTCTCCGATAGTTGAACTGAACCTGGGCTGGACTTCTAGATCGATGTCTGCGAGGGTCTGTACGTCGGTCTTCTCGCCCGCATAGCCCCTTTGTCTAAAATCCGCCTTCGCGGCAGGCAAGCCAGAGCTTCCAAGATTAATCTGGCGAAGTTTGTTCCAAGCTTTACAGGCCGAGCATTGCCCCTGCCATTGTCCATGTTCTGCGCCGCAGTCGGTGCAAACAAATGCTATTTTTATTTTGGCCATATCTCTTCACAATCCGCTAACTGCAAAAGCAGCGGCCTGCGTATCACTCAATATAAGAAAAGCTCACCCGGGAAGTAACTTTGCAGAACAGCTCATAAGAAATCGTGGTGGCTGAGCAAGCAACCTCATCAGCACACAAACCCTCTCCCCACAAAGTCACTTCATCGCCGACCTGCGCATCATGAATCCCGGTTAGGTCAAGTGTGATCATGTCCATTGAAACACGACCGATAAGTCGGGTTCTGACCTCGCCACTGACAGTGTGAACGATCACGGGCGTGCCATTTCCAGCACTTCGCGGATAACCATCTCCGTAACCAATCGATACTGTAGCCATCCGCATGTCTCGTTCGCAAACATAAGTTGCCCCATAACCAATCGCATCGCCGACCTTCAAATCACGAATTTCGATAATTCTTGATCGTAGTGTCATTACCGGCTGCAGTCCGAGCTGTTCCCCCGTTTGCCCTGCCACCGGCGAGCTACCGTATAGCATCACACCGGGTCGGACGTAATCCAGGTGAGTCTCAGGCCACTGCAATATGCCAGCTGACGCAGCCATACTAGTTTCGACTGCGTGCTGGCTTCGAGTGAGTAATTCGTTTTTAGCCTGACTCAGTCGCTCACGCTGGTCTTCGGTGAACTTTGAGAATTTCGGCGTGCTTGGTGCATCAGCGCAGGCAAGGTGAGACATCAACACCAACTGCGTCCCTGGATAGGTCTGTAATTTCAGATAAGCATCGATGGCCTGCTGTTGTCCAAGGCCAAGGCGATTCATGCCAGTGTTATACTTCACCCAGAGCTTTCGAGCTCCAACAAAGGCCGGATCTGCCAGCGCCTGATACAAAAGCGGAAGCTGATAATCCGCGTGGACAACTACTTCAATGCGCCTAGCCAAACATTCACGCAATTCTTCTTTGGTCATAAATCCGTTAAGCAGGAGTATCGGTAAATCGGCCTCTAGCTCTCGCAAGCGAACCGCTTCAGACATGGTGGCGACAGCAAACCCGCTGAGCGCGATATGGGTATTGTTCAGGGCAGCGGCCACCTCGGCCATGCCATGACCGTACGCGTTGGATTTAATTACAGGGTAGATCCCCGAGTTAGGGCTGTAAGACCGAACTAACGCGAGATTTTTCTTAAGCGCGG
>DORE01000065.1:0-141 GCA_003514305.1 Gammaproteobacteria bacterium
AACGCCAATTGGCGCGGCGTGTCTTTGAGAGATATATTACAGCAGGCTGGTGTTGAAGAGGGGGCCAAGGAAGTTGTTTTTTTTGGGGCAGATTTCGCTATTGAGGAAATCAGGGGCAGAGAGGTTGAAAAATCGTTTGCT
>DORE01000065.1:164-10386 GCA_003514305.1 Gammaproteobacteria bacterium
ATAGTGACACATGGCGACTAAAAATCACTGGAATGGTTGAAAACGAACTCGAATTCAGTCTGGACGAATTGATGAATCTAGCGACTACTCAGAGGCAGATTGGTTTTGAGTGTGGCGGTAACAGCCAGCGTCTTTTTCACGGCTTAATCGGTAACGCCAATTGGCGCGGCGTGTCTCTGCGAGACTTATTACAGCAGGCTGGTGTTGAAAAGGAAGCCAAAGAAGTCGTTTTTTTTGGGGCGGATCTCGCTATTGAGGAAATCAGAGGGAGAGAGGTTGAAAAATCGTTTGCTCGGTCCCTATCAGTGCAAGATGCGATGCGCGAAGAGAATATGCTGGCTTTTGAAATGAATGGGGAACCATTGCCTCACTACCATGGTAAGCCAGTTCGGTTGCTCGTTCCTGGCTGGTATGGAGTGTCTAATGTCAAGTGGTTGACTCAGATTCACGTGCAGAGCACGCGTTACATGGGTCGATTTATGGGGCGTGATTACGTGACACTTAAAAAAGAAAACGTGGGAGGAGTTGATCGGTGGGTCGAAAATTCAGTTACGGCGATGAATCTTAAGTCTTCCATTATAAGAGTCACCGAAATGGGGGGGCGTTACAGTATTCACGGATTCGCCTTGAACGATGGGACACCTTTAAGAAGCGTGGAAATCAAAGTCGACGATGGGCCGTGGCTAACCGCTGAAATGAATCCGAATAACACCCGGTTCTCATGGAAGCTATTTTCTCTTGAGTGGCCAAATCCCACAGCAGGTGAACATACACTAGTTTCTCGAGTGACCGATATCAACGGTAATGTGCAGGCGACTCAAGAAGAGCTTCCGGAAAAAGTGAGCTATTGGGAAGACTTTAGTCAGTTTCCCAGAACTGTCGTCATTTAGTCTGAACTGCAGGTTAGGGTGCTATGTCTATGCCCTCGTGACCCAAAAGAGCGCCAAAACTGTCATAGTCTCAGATTTCTTTCTTACTCGGCAATGGCAGGAGTCAGCATCAGGCATAATACTGATCTTAACAAAAATATTGGATCACAAGCTCGTTGACAACTTTACGAATTCTCCAGCTCATGAACGAGTGGCGATGAAGGTCGAGTCGACACGCGCCTCCAGAACTGCCGTCGGTCTATGAGGATAGGGGTCGGGTGGAGCAAATACTGATAACCTCAGGCCTTGGACCACATAGCTATTACCATTAAATTATGATTTCTGTTTAGATAAATAATTCGCTCCGATCGCTGGTTCAATACTCTTCTTTGAGCAGTCCCTGATGCCAGTAAGCTCGATACACAACGTGGCTTGTCTTAAGGTAGTTGCGTAACCTCACTGTTCCATTGGAAACCGCATGAATACGTATCTTGTACTAACTATAATAGCCGACGATAAACAGGGTTTGGTAGAAACCTTAGCTAAGGTTATCGCTGATCATAAGGGTAACTGGTTGGAGAGCAGCATGTCACAACTTGCAGGAAAGTTTGCGGGCATCCTGCGTGTCTGCGTGGCAACCGATCATGCTCAAATGCTCGTTGATGCCCTCAATAACATGTCCGCTGAGCTAAAACTGGTGGTCGAACAAGTGGAAACCACAGAGCAGGCAGACGAGCTAAGAACAGTTGAATTGCACTTGGTAGGTAACGACCGGTCTGGAATCATCCGCGAAATCTCACACGCTCTTGCAGTCCTTTCAGTAAACGTTGAGAAGCTTTCCACACACTGTGAGCCTGCGCCAATGTCGAGTGACGTCCTATTTCGCGCGAAGGCCGTGCTGAGGATTCCCGCAGAGATGTCGCTGGAAGATTTGCAGAGGGAGTTGGAACTGCTAGCAGATGATCTGATCGTCGAGCTTGAGTACTCAAGTCAGTTAAGCTAATCGGCTTGGCGGGTTTCGTTCGGGTATCCAATCGTATTCGGCACGGCTGCCGAATAAGATTTTAAGAATATCGCCTGGTGTGCTGCCATTTTTGCTGCTCTTATTAAGCCGACCCTCCAAACAATAGAGTTAAGACGTTATGATCGCCCGAGAGGCATGGCCTAGGACCGCGGCCAGGCCCGCTGTATATCTACTATCAGAGTTTCAGCGACGAACAAGAAGGCTGTGTCCGTGACTAGCGTAAACTGATTACTTTCCATTGCCTGACCTGCGCTTCGTGCCTCAATGAATCATCCGGATCAACAGCAATCGGCTCGGAGACTTGTTCCATAAGAGGTAAATCATTGATTGAATCTGTATAGAAGACCGCGGAAGATAGCTCAAAACTGCGGCCGTGCAATCGTTCCTGCTCCAACCAGTCAGACAGTTTTTTTACTTTGCCTTCTTGGTAACACGGCTCTCCCTGAATTCTTCCAGTCAATCTACCATCGACGGTTTCAAGCTCTGTTGCGATAAGGATATTTACGCCGAGCTGCTGAGCGATGGGTGCAGTGATGAAATCATTTGTCGCCGTGATGATGATACAGGTATCTCCGCGCGTCTGATGGAATTCAATCAGTGCTGTCGATTTCGGGAGGATCATGGGCCTGATTGCTCTTTCCACAAATTTCTCACGCAAGCAATTACGCTCCTGTTCACTAAAACTCGATACGGGGTTTACTGTGAACCGCACATATTCACGAATATCGAGTTTGCCAGCTAGATAATTCTGGTAGTGTGCTTCATTTGTCTCGCGATGATTGTTTGCGCTAACCAGATCATGCTCGATAAGAAACTCCCCCCATGCATGATCGCTATCACCTGCCAATAGGGTATTGTCGAGATCAAACAGCGCGAGACGGGATTTCATATCTTGGTGACTTCATGATCTATAATGCGTCTAAGAGGTTAAAATATCGTCTTTGTCCGCTGCGGTTAGCTCAAGGCACAGATCAGCCCAGTTCATGTGTCGATAAAATTACTTTAACGCATTGATTATACTATATTTATAGAAATTTTACGGGAATCTTTCGATTGATCAAATCTGATTCTCTGTGAAACAATACGCCAAGTTGCATGTCTAAAGGAAGGTTAAATGATCGACTCAGAGGGTTATCGTTCAAACGTCGGGATAGTCATTTGCAATCGTAGAGGCCAGTTGCTTTGGGCTAAGCGTATCGGTCAGAGCGCTTGGCAATTTCCACAGGGCGGTATTAACGAAGACGAGACTATTGAACAGGCGCTATTTCGAGAGCTTGAAGAGGAAGTCGGTTTGCACGGCAATGATGTAAGTGTCCTTCACCGGACAAAAGGATGGCTCCATTACGAACTGCCGAAAAATTATGTCCGCTACCATAAGGATCCCCTCTGTATTGGTCAGAAACAGAAATGGTTCTTGCTGGGACTCGAGGCAGAGGAAAGTCGAGTCGAACTGGATAAATCAGTCGAGCCTGAATTCGACGATTGGCGTTGGGTAAGCTACTGGTATCCGGTTAATCACGTGATCAAATTTAAGCGCGATGTCTACCGAAGGGCGTTGAACGAACTATCGGGCCCTCTTGAGCAGTATACCAAGTAGCATGCTAAGCAATTCGAAATAAAAAGCGCTTCTCTACACATAGATGTTGACGTTGGCTCAACGCAATGGGATCACCACTCGAGGCTAAAACACATAAAATATGCTCGAGCAATTAAGAGATATAGTTCAGCAGGTTAACTCCGCAAGAGACTTACTGTCCGCGTTGGACATTATCGTGGTCCGCGTGCGTGAGGTGATGGCGACTCAAGTTTGCTCGGTTTACCTGTTTGATAATGACATGAATGCCCATGTATTAATGGCATCTAAGGGCTTGAGAAAAGAGGCCGTTGGTCACGTGAGTCTCGAGATTGGTGAGGGGCTAGTTGGGCTTGTGGCCAAGCATGCCGAGCCCATAAATCTCAAGGATGCCTCCATGCATCCCAGCTTCCATTATATCCAAGAAACGGGAGAGGAAAGCTTTCATTCTTTTCTTGGCGTGCCAATCATTCACCATCGAAGCGTTTTGGGGGTGGTGGTTGTCCAACACGAGCAGGAGAGGCGATTCGATGAAGGAGAAGAAGCTTTTCTAATTACCCTTTCTGCACAGCTCGCCGGAGTAATCGCCTCAGCGGAAGCAACCGGAGCGATTGCTGGTATAAGTCCGTCTGGACAAAAGATTTCAGATACCGTTTTCGCTGGTGTATCGGGTGCATCTGGTGTTGCTATCGGTGAAATGGTCGTTGTGTTTCCTAAAGCTAATTTGTTTCAGGTCCCAATCAGGCCGGCGCGCGATATTGACAAGGAAATTAATTATTTTAGTGCTGCTCTTCATAAAGTGCGGGAGGATATGCGCGATATCTATGAGCGTCTAGCCGGACAAGTAGCAGATGAGGAGCGACAGCTTTTCGACGTCTATCTTCATATGCTTGATGACGATGCCTTAGCCAAGGAAGTACTGGATAGGATTAAAGGTGGACACTGGGCGCAGGGAGCTCTCGCAGAAGTTGCTTTGGAACACATTCGTAGTTTTGAGATGATGCCGGATGATTACCTGCGCGAGCGTGCGGTCGACATTAAGGATCTGTGTAGCCGCGTACTATTTTATTTACAGCAAGGGGGGCAGGTACAAGCGGAGTATTCTGAGAACACTATATTGGTCGGCGAGGAACTGACGCCGGCAATGCTGGCTGAAGTGCCTGAAAACAAGCTCAAAGGTATTGTTTCACTGAAGGGTTCTGGTAATTCTCACGTGGCCATTTTGGCCCGAACGATGGGGATTCCGACGGTTATGGGAGTTGTGGATCTTCCAATTAATCGACTGGATGGAAAAAAAGTGATCTTGGATGGCTACAAAGGAGAGCTCATTGGTAATCCGTCCGAAATCGTCCGACGGCGCTATGAAAATACGGTCAAAGAACAAGCGGAATTGAACGCAGGACTAGAGGAGCTCAAAGACCTACCCTGCAGCACGGCAGATAATCATCGGGTCCACTTATGGGTGAATACGGGCTTGATCGCTGACGTTGCTCGTTCTCTCGATCAGGGGGCTGAGGGAGTAGGACTTTTTAGAACAGAAGTTCCATTTCTCCTCAGTGAGCGCTTCCCCAGTGAGCATGAGCAGGCGGAGATTTACCGAGAGCAGCTAGAGGCGTTTTCTCCTCTTCCGGTAACGATGAGAACTTTAGACATCGGTGGAGACAAAGCCTTGTCTTATTTTCCTATCAAAGAGGAGAACCCTTTCCTTGGGTGGCGCGGAATCAGGGTGACTTTGGACCATCCTGAGATCTTTACTGCCCAAATCAGAGCAATGATGAGGGCGAGTGAGGGATTGGCAAACCTCCAGATAATGCTGCCAATGGTCAGTAACGTTAATGAAGTTAAGTTGGCCATCCAGTTAATCAAAAGGGCTTACAGAGAACTTGTTCAGGAAGGCCTAAGCATTAAATACCCACCTATTGGCGTGATGATTGAATTGCCGGCGGCGGTCTATCAGACGAAGTCGTTAGCATCGCTAGTAGATTTCGTATCCATCGGTAGCAATGACCTCACACAGTATCTTTTAGCGGTGGATCGCAATAACCCACGTGTGGCCAGTTTATACAGTGCGTTCCATCCAGCAGTTTTGAGTGCTATCTATCACGTCGTACGTGAGGCTCAAGAGGTCGGAAAGCTAGTGAGTATCTGTGGCGAAATGGCGGGAGATCCGGGTGCAGCTGTCCTCCTCATGGCTATGGGATTTGACGTTCTTTCGATGAATGCCGCATCCTTGCCTAAAGTTAAGTCTGTAATACGAAGCATTAGCAGAGGAGCGGCGCAGGAATTGCTAGGGCAAGTATTGCAAATGGATGACGCTCAGGCGGTTCGAAGCGCGGTTGATCTAACTTTATATAACGCGGGAGTCGACCGCCTGTTGCGATCATCACACATTCACTAGTGATTCGGTCAGGCTGGAGCTTTATCGACAATACCAGCATCAAGACTCGTGCGCACTGAACACTTACTAATACTAGGTCAGCTCGGCTCAGACCAGAACTCAAAATACTGTGCATTACTGGTTTGTCCGAATTCATTATAGGTTTGCTCGCAAAAGCGCACATTTCCGGGACGCTCAATGACTAAGGCAGTTGAGCATCGTGTTCCGTAATTATTTTCCTTATGCTGAATGAACGTGGCAGACAGAATCCGCTCTGTATCGATCGAAAGTCCTGTGTCCGGCAGCTCATCATCAGATGCGCTCAGGCGGTCTGTCATAATGCTGATTAAAGAGTCTGACGAGGGGGGATAGCCTTGGTTTATCAGATTTTTCAGTCGCTTTTTCCCAAGATTTACTTTTGGCCAATCGCTATCTAACAACCCATTGGATAGACCAAATATGCCTGATTCTAGGACGCTGACGATATTCTGTGAATTGTTGGCGTAGCAGAGTGAGTCATTGTCACCAACCAACAGGTTGAACCCGGAGAATTCGGGAAAATTAGGCTTAATAGCCTCGCAATACTGTTTAGGTGTGCTGGTGACATTCAGAAAATTTCTGACTAGTTCGCCTCGGGACTTAGTTTGATTCTTTGTCTGTCTGAAGCCGCGGATATTGGTGACACTGGCGAATCGGCCTGTTCGAGTGACGCCAAACCATGTGCCTCCTGCCTGTAGATCTCTGCCGGCAAGAATGGGGGCCTCTGACCCATGCCAAAAATTGGCAACAGCGCTAGGCCGGGCGAAGTATTCATCTCGGTTTGCCACAATAATAAGTGGGAAATCGGGATGCATTTCGTAGGCAAAAAGGATTAGACACATAGCGAATCATTGTCTCTGGTGTGGCGAATTTTGAATTTCGGAGGACTCTGGCTGGTACAATCTTGTTATACTCTGAATTCAACTCACTAACTATATTATCGTTCCTGATGCTGACATACCCTCAAATTGATCCTGTCGCGATAAGCCTTGGGCCAATCAGCGTCCATTGGTATGGAATTATGTATATCGTCGCTTTTGGTGGAGCCTGGATGTTCGCGACTTATCGAGCAGCCAGGGTCGCGGACGCATGGAATTCTGAGCAGATTTCCGACCTGATCTTTTATGGCGCATTGGGAGCGGTCATTGGAGGCCGCATAGGGTCTGTATTCTTCTACAACTTCGGTCGATTTCTTGAAGAACCGCTCTGGCTATTTAGAGTGTGGGAAGGAGGAATGTCCTTCCATGGCGGATTTTTGGGAGTACTGCTCGCACTTTTCTTATATACCCGTCATCACAATAGAGACTACTGGAGTACCATCGATTTCATCGCGCCTCTAGTGCCATTTGGCCTTGGCGCAGGGCGGATCGGAAATTTCATTGGTGGCGAACTGTGGGGTAAGCCGACTGACGTTGCCTGGGGCATGGTGTTCCCCCATGTAGATCAGTTGGTCCGGCACCCGTCGCAACTTTATGAATTTGCCTTGGAAGGTGTGGTGCTGTTTTCAATCGTTTGGATCTTTTCCTCTAAACCACGCCCTCGTTTTGCTGTTTCGGGTATTTTTGCGTTGGGATACGGTAGTTTTCGGTTTTTCATCGAGTTCTTTCGTGAGCCAGACTCTCATCTCGGCTATCTTGCTTTTGATTGGTTTACGATGGGCCAGCTACTGTCCACCCCATTGATATTTGTGGGGTTCTGGTTTCTATTTCTGGCATATCGCAGGCCACTCATTCATTAGGCTAGCAGGAGGCCGACATGCATCAGTATCTCGCGCTTTGTAGGCGGATCGCAGACGAGGGGGAATGGATAGAAAATGAGCGTACGGGAAAGAGGTGTCTGACGGTCATCAACGCGGACTTGTCCTATGATGTATGCGGAAACAAGTTTCCCATTATTACGACGCGTAAAAGCTACTGGAAGGCAGCTATAGCTGAGCTACTAGGTTATCTGCGGGGTTACGACAGCGCCGCAGAGTTTCGCAAGCTGGGCACCAAATCGTGGGATGCTAATGCAAATCTGAACCAGTCCTGGCTGAAAAATCCGGCGCGTAAAGGCGAAGATGATATGGGACGAGTCTATGGTGTTCAAGGCAGGCGCTGGTTAAAACCAGATGGAAAGTTTGTGGATCAGTTCAGGAAAATTGTGAATAACCTAAAGAACGGAGTCGATGATCGCGGCGAAATCTTGACTTTCTATAATCCGGGCGAATTTGATTTGGGCTGCCTACGGCCCTGCATGCACACACATAATTTCTCTTTAATGGGCGAAACTCTGTTCCTGACTAGCTACCAACGCTCCTGCGACGTTCCTCTGGGGCTCAATTTCAACCAGATTCAGGTTTTTACCATGCTGGCGCTGGTCGCACAAATTACGGGTAAGACAGCAGGTCAGGCTTTTCATAAAATTGTCAATGCCCATATTTACGAAGACCAGCTTGACCTTATGAAATCCGTGCAGCTTAAGCGCGAGCCATTCGAACCTCCCGAGCTAAAGATCAATCCACGCATTAAGTCGTTGGAGGATATAGAGACTTGGGTGACTCTGGATGATTTTGAAGTGTTGGGATATCAGCACCATGACCCTATCGCTTATCCGTTTTCTGTTTAAGCTTATTAACTGTCTCAGAAGTGGACGCGTTATATGAAAATCTCTCTTATATGCGCAATGGCAACAAATGGCGTGATTGGCAAGAATAATGGTTTGCCGTGGTACCTGCCGGAAGATCTGCGTTATTTCAAAGCTACTACGATGGGGCACGCCATCATCATGGGCAGAAAGACCTGGGAGTCAATCGGTCGTCCCCTGCCGGGTCGAAGTAATATCGTGGTGACAGGCAATTCAACATATCAAGCAGAAGGAGCCAAGGTAGTCTCCTCTGTCGAAGAGGCGATTTACTTAGCGCAGGCGCTTTCGGAAGCTAAAGGCTCTTTAGAAACATTCGTAATTGGCGGTGCGGCGGTTTACGCGGCAGCTATGCCAGTTGCTGCTCGGTTTCATCTGACAAGGGTGCATGCGGAAGTTGACGGTGATACGGTGCTAACAGGCTTTAAGGAGGAAGAGTGGTATGAAACAAGCCGTAAGGACTATTCTGGTAATAAAGCGAATCCCTACGACTACAGCATATGCGTGCTAAATAAACAGCGCTCCTTTAATCCTTCCTTCGATTCTTGATAATTATTGAATGAAAATTCTGAAAAGGCATTCTGGGCAGACCATTATCGCTGAGATCCACGTAGATTGAGGAGATAGAACCTCTAAACTACGCCGCCTGAATCTGTCTGTTGAATATGTGCTTTGTCCTTCGATAAAGTATTGCCAATAAGCTTTTGAGTAAAATTTGCAGTCGGCTCTAAAATGTTTTACGGCGGATGCTCATTAGGTTGACGTATCTGGTCGACACTACCGGTCTAGCACCTTTGGCGGTGAAATAACTTGTTGTGAATACATTGCTCATTTCCAGTTATGAAAGCGAAGCTTAGGCTCTGCTTACAGACTATCTCCTCAACAATTTTAAGCAATTGGACTGTTTATTCTGATGTGGATATCTTCGCTACAAAGTCTGTCTTGGCGGCCATAATAAAGTCGTTTACGTGCAAGCCATTTATCTGGTGGGTCCACCAATAAACTGTGACTCTACCCCATTCGGTTTTGATAGTGGGATGATGGTCTTCGCGCTCTGCCAGATTGGCGACTTTATAGGAAAAGCCAAAAGCGTCACTGAACTCGATAAAGTGGAAGTCCCTGACGAGTTTTTCAACGCCATCATGGAACTGTCGCTTCCACGAAGGAACGCTTAAAGATAAACGATCGGCTTCGTCCCGCGTGATCGCAGGAGCGCCGAGCCTGCACGGTTCACAATGTCGTTGGTAAAGCTCTTTCATCTTTAATCATCCGATTAATAGGCTCACATAACCATAATTACCGCTACGATTTAAGTAAATACCAGCTCACTTCTCAATGAATTCTGAAATCAAGCTATTCAATACACTAAGCCCTCGGGGAGTTGCTTTCACTCTCGCCCCGCGCTTCGTGAGCAAGCTCACTTCGCACAAAGATTCTACCTGCTTTGCGATTTGGTCGAAACTAAGCCCAGTTCTTGTCTCGTACTCATTAATACAGAATCCACCGACGAGCCTTAAACTATTAAGTAAAAATTCTAGTGTTCTTTCCTCCGGAAGTATTGGGTTCATTTCTGCGATGCGCGACAAGCCGCTGGCCATATAGTGGGCAGGCTGCTTCTTTTTACGAGTTCTCTTGATGAGCCCAGTGTCCGGATAGCTTATCTTTCCGTGAGCGCCTGCGCCGATACCAAGATAGTCTCCAAACAACCAATAATTTAA
>DORE01000065.1:10766-17131 GCA_003514305.1 Gammaproteobacteria bacterium
GCCTCAGTAATTAATTTCATCCCCGAATCCTGCATCTCGATTAGAAGATCGTCATCTGGCAAAGCCGGCGGTCGAGCATAAAACTTAGTGTTAGGCTCAATAGTCAGTTGATACCAGCTTAAATGAGAAGGCCCAAGGCTCAAGGCTTTTTTTAAGTCGTCGAGTCCATCTTCAATTGATTGGTCTGGCAAGCCGTGCATTAGGTCCAGATTGAAATTTTTAAACCCTGCAGCAAGACAGTGTTCAATGGCTTCTTCAGCTTCTTGCCCTGAATGCATTCTGCCAAGCGCCGCCAGATAATCTCCATGAAAACTTTGAATGCCAATGGACAAGCGGTTGATGCCAGCCGTCCGGTAGCCTCTGAATTTGTCAGCTTCGGCTGTGCCCGGGTTGGCCTCCAGAGTAACCTCAGCGCCGCTCTCGATACCCACTTTTTTATGGACATAATCCAGTAACTGGTCGTAGGCGCTTGCGCTCAACAAGCTGGGGGTGCCCCCGCCAATAAATACCGAGTGAAATCCGTTGGAGTTAGGCAGCTCCAGTGAGCCTATATCAGAGTCTAAATCCCGACATAGAGCAGAGATGTAGTCCCGCTCCGGTAACTTGGAAGTGGCTGTGTGTGAGTTAAAGTCACAATAGGGACACTTCCGCGAGCACCAGGGGACATGAACGTATAGGCTTAGGGGAGGTTGACCCAACATTTTATTAATTTTTGTAGTGCTTGGCCACGGTGACTGATCGCATCTTTTACCTCCCTCGGGAGTTCGGCAGAGGAGCACTGATGGGTTGGTACGTAAAAAAGAGGATCATAACCAAAGCCATTGGTTCCGCAAGCGTTTGTAAGAATTCGTCCTTCCCAGGTGCCCTGACAGATTAGCGGCACAGGGTCATTCGCATTTTTTAAATAAACAATTAGACATCGAAATCTCGCAGTGCGCTCTGATTCATTAAAATCTTCAAGCGCTTTCAGAAGTTTTCTATTGTTCGCTTCGTCAGCCCCTTCGCCGGTAATTCCGGAATATCTGGCAGAGTAGATGCCCGGCTTACCGTCCAGCGCGTCAACCTCAATACCAGAGTCGTCAGCAACGCTAGGGAGCCCGGTCATCTCGCATGCATGCCTGGCTTTGATAATTGCATTCTCAACGAAGCTCAACCCCGTCTCTTCTGCATCGGACACGCCGAATTTTGACTGTGGCAGCAACTCGATATTTTTCTGCTGTAACACTTGCTGTAACTCTTTGAGCTTGCCTTTGTTACTGCTGGCTAAAACGACGCGCTTGGTTAACATGGCTTTATTTCCTAGCGATGTGGTAGATTGCGATTTCACCAAGGAAGTTGGGCCAGGCTTTCATGGCCCAGCTACCCTTGTGTCTAGAGTCCACCACGGTTCGCGTGAGTATTCTGATCTTACTCTCATTGCACAGGGCGTCGAAATCCGTCACCGTGCAAAAGTGGATGTTTGGCGTCTCGTACCACTGATGAGGCATGAATTTGCTGACCGGCATCCTGCCCTTGAGTGCAAGATCAAGACGGCTTTTCCAATTGCCGAAATTGGGAAAGGTGACAATTCCATATGTTCCCACCCGAAGCATTTCATCCAACAAATCGTGAGGCTTGCTCAGTGCCTGCAGTGTTTGGGCCAGGAGCACAGTGTCAAAGCTGTTTGACTGGAAATTACTAAGGCCATCATCCATATTTTGTTCAATGACATTAACGCCGCTGGCAATACACTTTTCTATATTGCTGGCGTCAATTTCTAACCCGATGGAGGAGACGTTTTTAGCAGAGTTGAGGTAGGAAAGCAGGCTGCCGTCACCACAACCTAAGTCCAGCACCCGACTACCAGGTTCAATCCATTGCTGAATAATCTCGAGATCAGGTCGCACTCTCAATAATCTCCGTATGCGCTTGCCTAAGGTATGCCCTTAGAGCGTTGATATATCTGGGTATGGGCAACAGAAATGCGTCATGCCCTTGATCAGCTTCTATTTCTAGATAGCTTACTTCCTTGCCCGCTTTAAGCAGATCATTGACTATTTCCCGTGAGCGCTCCGGCGGAAAACGCCAGTCTGTGCTAAAAGAAATAATCAGAAACTTGCAGTTTGAATGCTGAAGAGCCTCGCTGAAGCCACCATCGAAATCTACTGATGGGTCAAAATAATCGAGAGCCTTTGTCATCAGGAGATAGGTATTGGCATCAAAATTCTCGGAAAAGCGTTCCCCCTGATAGTGCAGATAGCTTTCTACCTGGAAGTCGACGTTAAATCCGAAACTTAGGTTGCCGCTGCGCAAATCTCGACCAAAGTTGGTGGAGCTCGTATTAAAGTTGGAATCTGCCCGACCGAACTTTTCGCGCATCGCAGAATCGGAGAGGTAGGTTATATGACCTATCATGCGCGCCAACATTAAACCCAGCTTGGGGTAGGTGTTTGCTTCAAGATAGCGCCCATCGTGGAAATTGGGATCATTGATAATCGAGTGCCTAGCCACTTCGTTGAAGGCAATGTTTTGAGCGGATAGCTTCGGCGCTGCTGCGATACAGATGGCATGGCGTAATCTATCAGGATAACTTACTGCCCAGCGCAAGACCTGCATTCCTCCAAGACTACCACCAACGACTGCTGCCCATTGCTTGATACCGAGATAATCGGACAGCATGACTTGACTTTTCACCCAATCTCGGACGGTTACGACTGGGAAGTCAGGCCCATAGATTCTTCCTGTCTCTGGGTTAAGGGAGGTAGGTCCGCTGCTACCGGCGCATCCGCCGAGGTTATTGAGTGCGACTACAAAAAAAAGGTTTGTATCAATAGCTTTCCCCGGGCCGATACAATGATCCCACCATCCAGGCTTAGTATCGTTTTTGCTATGGAAGCCGGCGGCATGATGATCGCCACTTAGGGCATGACAGACAAGGATAGCGTTGCTTTTGTCTTCATTGAGCTTGCCATATGTTTCAATCATCAGGTCAAAGCCAGAGAGCGTCTTGCCGCTACGAAGGGCCAAGTCCTCGCCAAAATGGACGCGTCTTGGTGATACGATCCCGACCGAGTCTTTAAGAGGCACTTCAGGCATGCTCAATTTCCACAGAAAGGTGCGGATTTTTATTGCGGCCACCCGCTATGCAAATCACATTAGATGCCAATGACAACAGCAGCAACTTGTTCACTGATTCCAAAAGTCTGTAATAGTAAGTTCTGTATCAGACCTATAACGATAAAGATAAAGATCGGAGAGAAGTCTAGGCCACCCATCGGAGGAATTACCTTTCTTATGGGCCCCATGACAGGCTCCGTAAGCTGCCAGATCAACTGTAAGATTGGATGGGGATTCATGTTTCCGGAGAACATCATGACAAATGACATAATGATCGATCCGATGATTGCGTAATAATAAATATTTACAATCAAGTAAGTTATACCAACCACCGCCCAGGTAATGATAAAGCTAATCGAAGGAATATTGCCCCCGTACAGGAGGATCATTACGCATATCGCCAGCGCTTCCACCACAACTGCCAGGATAAGACTGCTAAAATCGATGCCGCGGTAACCAGGAATAAATTTTCGGAAGATTCTCACCATTGGATCAGTAAGCCTGACTACAGCCTGAGAGACCGGGTTGTAAAAATCCGCGCGGGCGATCTGCAGAAGAAATCTAAGCAAGATTGCCAGCAGATAGAGGCCGCCCACTGCATTCACCACTAGTGCGGCAGAACTTCCAAATACTCCCATAAGTTTGTCTCTTCCTCTGTCTGATTTAATCAGCCTTTAGCAAGTTGCTTCGATCGATCGCATGCAGCGGTTATTGCTTTTTGCACCAATTCGCGTAAGCCGCCGGACTCAAATTGCATAATCGCTTGCTCTGTTGTGCCACCCGGAGAAGTGACTTCCCGCCGAAGTTCACCAAAGGAGTCACAACTACTGTTAGCTAACTCACATGCGCCAATCGCAGTTTGTAGACACAATATTTTGGCTGTGTCATCCGGCAAACCAATTTCTCTGGCTGCCTCCTGCATCGCTTCCAGGAATAAAAAGTAATAAGCAGGGCCACTGCCCGATATCGCAGTCACTGCATCTATTTCCCGTTCATTGTCTACCCATACAGCAATGCCTACCGCTGTCAGTAAATCAGTGGCGAGTGCCCTCTGGCTTTTGCTGGTGTTTGCATTGGCGATCATCCCTGAAACGCCTTTGCCGACAGAAGCTGGCGTATTCGGCATACATCGGATAATCGCAGTATCGCTGCCTAACCAGGATTCCATTTTGGCCAGGGTAATGCCAGCTGCGACAGAGATAACTAGTTTGCGCCGCGAATGAAGACTGATGTCCTGGCACAGCCTAGCAAGTATTTGAGGCTTAACCGCCAGCACTATGACGTCTACTTCATCCACCAAAGCTTGATTGGAGGCGGTCCGGATGCCACTTTCTCGCCTTAAACGTTCGGTCTTGGAATTATCTATGTCTGAGGCAACAATTGACTCAGGCTCGATTCCCTGTCCAAGCAAGCCATTGATCAGGCTATTAGCCATATTGCCTGCGCCGATAAATCCGATGCAAAGGTTTTTCACTGTCAGTCTCAATTCGGTTACTGCGCTTCCGGGCTTAAATTCTAGCTTATTCAGCCTAGCAAGGATAATCCTGAGCGGATTCAAGCTCTCTAAGTTTATGAGGGTCTTCGTCCGAACAAAGCGGTACCGAGCCGGATCATGGTTGAACCCTGCAAAATTGCGGGACCGTAGTCATTTGACATACCCATTGAGAGGGTGTCCATGCTGGTATGCTTCGCTCTGAGTTCATTGAAGAGCTGCGACAAAGTCATGAAGTTTTCGATCTGTATGTATTCGTCGTCAGTAGGTGCAGGGATCGCCATAAGCCCCCGTAAATCCAAATTGGGAAGACTGTCAGTCAGCTCACAGAGTTCCGCCGCGTGTGTGGCAGTGGTGCCAGATTTGGCTTTTTCATCGGACAAATTGATCTGTATGCAGACGTTGAGCCGCTTTCGGCAAGCTGGCCGTTGATCGCTTAGGCGTCTGGCAATCTTGCTGCGGTCCACACTGTGAACCCAGTCGAAATTTTCTGAGATTCCTGTGGTCTTGTTGGACTGGATTGGCCCAATAAAGTGCCAAGTTAAATCGGTCAAGTCCAATAGTTGTCGCTTCTTTTCCAAAGCTTCCTGAAGATAGTTCTCGCCAAAATCTCGCAAGCCAGCTGCTGCAGCTTCACGAATCTTTGCAATAGGCTGACGTTTGCTGACGGCAAGCAAAGTAACGCTGCCCTCGGGTCGTCCGCTTTGCTGCTCAAGCGCTAATATCTTCTCTTTTGAAGCGCGGATGTTATCTGCTACAACGTTCATGGGTTCCACCGGAAACCTGTGGTGCAGGCTACGGGAAATTCATTAGACCTTTGTACTATAGGTTAAGAGATGAGCTTTGGCCAGGGCCTCTAAACGGGAACCAATGACTAACAACTGTCGGATACAGACCGTCGCATGTTGCCCGGATTAATTGGTTTGCTGCCGTGACAACGCAAGAGCATAGAACCAATTTTCCAGAATTATCTGCGCTGAGACATCATCTATTCCCGTTTTTTTAGGCATACTTCCGGTTTCTTCGAATATCTTTTCGATAGCAGCTTTAGAGGACAGTCTTTCATCCATGCCGTAACAATTAAGATGAAATCGCCCTTCTAAGCGGTTTGCAAATTTTACTGATCGTACCAATAGCTCACTCTCAGTACCGTCAAGATTATAGGGCAGTCCAATGACGAGTACGTCGGGTTCCCAATTTTTAATCAACTGGGCAATTTGGGCCCAGTCAGGAAGCCCATCTCTCGCCTTGAGAATGCAAACAGGGCGCGCTGTGCCGGTAAGGCTTTGGCCAAATGCAACGCCAATACGTTGAGTGCCAAAGTCAAATGCGAGAGCCGCGAAAGGGCTTCTAGGAGGATCGGGAAGATTCTTTATTGACATCAGTGTTTTCAGGAATGTCCGATTGCTGTAGACAGGCACTTAAGGTCAACGCCGAGTATTGCTGCTGCCTCCTTGGATTTGCTGCCGTAATCATCCGAAAAAATCAGATCATGTTGAGCCGGTGCGGTGAGCCAGGCATTTTCGCTGATTTCCTGCTCCAGCTGCCCTGGTTCCCAACCTGCGCAACCAAGGGCAATGAGGTAATTCTTAGGTCCACGACCGCCGGCGATATCTTGGAGGATTGTTTTGGAAGTGCAGATTGAAATTTCCGGAGTAATGGAAATTGAGGAATCCCAGTGTTCCGTAGCATCATGAACGATAAACCCCTTATCCCTTTCTACGGGCCCTCCGGACAGAATTCGTTGGTTAGTAAAGCGGCTGTTCTGTGAGTCACA
>DORE01000065.1:17523-39235 GCA_003514305.1 Gammaproteobacteria bacterium
GCTCCCTGTTCGTCGTGCTTGCAAAGATAAGTCACTGTATTTGCAAAATAGGAATCGACTAACTGCGGCATGGCTATCAAAAATTGATGCCCTAGAAAATGACTTTTAGCGGGGTCAACCATTTGGACTGGATACTCGGTAGGTGCTTTCTAGTAGCTGCTGAGGGTATTGCCTTCGTGAAATCGAAACGTTCTGATGATGTCGATTATATCAGCTTCGGCTTTTAATTCGTCAGGAAAGGTCTCAAATGGCGCAGCCAAGTTAACAATATCGACTGCGGCTTGGTCGAGTAATGAGGACCCAGATGACTGTAAGATCTGTGTTTCGCCAATCTGACCGGAGGCGTTGATAGAAATCAGCATCCTGACATTGCCATAGACCTGTTGTTGGCGTGCCTGGATCGGGTAGTTAATGTTCCCAACAGCTTCGACGCGACGTCGCCATGCATCTAGGTAACTTGCTTCATGACTCTTTCTGGCTGAAGCAGAAGAAATAGTATATTTCCGCGGTTGCTGGGCGAGCGCTTGCTTTCGGAAATCGAGCTGTGCCTGAAGACTTGCGATTGCAAGGCTGAGCTCTTCAGAGGTTGACTGCTCAGAAAGTGCTTGCCTCTTTTCTTGTTTGGGGTTGTCTCTTTGCTGAGCGACAGTTGGCTCTCCATTCGTTGTGGAGAGCTTAGTCAGGCCAGTTTGCTCTGGCGTTTCGCTTGGTACCTGTGCTTCAGGAGCTGGGAGTATTTCATTAATTGCGGCGTCATTAAAATCTGATATAAATGGGCTGCTTGTAGGTGTTGGTTCACTTTGTGAGCCGCTCCCGGCCTGATTTTCTTGCGCGATAAATTCCGCGTCATCAGGGGTTATTCGACTACGGTACTGAGCTATTGTGACCTCTATACTTGAATTATCCCTGTTTTCTCCAAAGTAAGTGAAACCCACACCGAGGATAAGCATGGCATGCGCGCAAGCAGATAAAAAAACCATGAATCTGAACCTTTCTCTGGAAAGTTCTCCGTCAGCCTCGGACACCATCAACCCGCCCTGTGTGCAATTTTTTTTCTATGGTATTCATTAAGTCGCCGGCGATGTCCAGACTAAATGCAGCATCAATCTCCCGAATACAGGTTGGGCTGGTCACGTTGATCTCAGTCAGGTAATCGCCGATTATGTCTAGACCGACAAACAGTAACCCTTTTTCTTTCAGCGTGGTCGATACTTGATCGCAAATCCAAAGATCTCGATCGGACAGCGGTTGAGCAACTCCATTTCCTCCCGCGGCAAGGTTGCCCCTGCTTTCACCAATTGCTGGAATCCTTGCGAGTGCGTATGGGGCGGGAACACCATCTATCATCAGAATGCGCTTGTCGCCTTTGACGATGTCTGGGAGAAAGCGCTGAGCCATGATCTGGCGAGTGCCATTTTGAGTCAAAGTCTCGATAATGACGCTAAGATTGGCATCTCCCGGCTTGACTCTGAATATCGACGACCCGCCCATGCCGTCGAGTGGCTTATAGATTACGTCGTCATATTCTTCATGGAATGCCTTGAGTCTTTTCGGGTCAGCTGACACGAGAAAAGAGGGGCAGCACTGGGGAAACTGAGTCGCAAACATCTTTTCATTGCAATCTCTCAAGCTTTGGGGATTATTCACGACTAAGGTGCCATTCATATAGGCTTGTTCAAGTAAATAAGTGGTGTATATGTAATCCAGATTGAACGGAGGGTCTTTACGCATAAGAATAACGTCGAGCTCGCTCAATTCGATATCTTTATAAGCCCCATACTGAAACCACTCTTTCAAGTTATCTTCTACGGTAAGCGCGCGGACTTTTGCACGGCTGATTCCCTTTAGAGAGTAGATATCTGACTGAGTCATGTACTTTATGGGCCAGCCTTTGCGCTGGGCTGCCAGAAGCATGGCCAGTGTGGTGTCTTTTTTCACGTTGATGGACTCTATAGGGTCCATAACGACGCCGATCTGTAAGGTCATAAGAATTCTCGCGATGCCTAGGTCTGGGAGTGCGCTGTTGGGAAGCCTCTCCTGGTCAATCGGGAGCGCCTATTTATAGGCTTCGTGATTCAGAAGCACAGATTTCAAAAAAACCTCCTGACGGATAACCTTATTTTCCGAAATTTTAGCGAAACAGTCTATAATATAGGTTTATCTTGACAGGAACTGACCTTGAAGTCTGTGGCTTTTATCTGGGGAGTAGCGGGGGTTTTGCTGCTCTTGCTTTTTGCGGTGTATCGACTGGCGCCCATGGCGCTTGACTTGGCAGAACGCGAACTTACCGTGTGGCATTGGCTAGCGCTTGGCTTCAGCACAATTTATATGGCTTATGCTGAAGGTTATCGAGGGTTTCACAAGGCCTTCGCGCCGAGAGTGGTCGTGCGCGCTGTTTACCTAAAAAGCCACCCTAAGCCACTGCACGTTATTCTTGCGCCTCTCTATTGTATGGGATACATCCATGCAACACGGCGGCGACAGTTATTTTCCATTGGTCTGACTCTACTTATCATTTGCTTTATCCTCATCGCGCGAACTCTGTCGCAGCCCTGGCGAGGAATTCTTGATGCTGGTGTCGTGGTGGGATTGAGCCTGGGCATTTTGTCTATCTGCTATTTTCTGATTATCGCAAAACTCAATCCTGGCGCATTAAATATTTCGGCGGAGATACCCAGCGAATCGGGTACCCTAAAGACGAAGCCAAATGGAATAACAGAATCATGAATGGAACGTTTGGAGTTGTGAGAACGCAGAGTCTTGCGGTTGTAGTAACTTACTTTCCCGACTTTGCCCCGTTATTAAAGTTGCTTAGCCAGCTGAACAAAGAAACAGATTTTATCGTCATAGACAATGGCACTCCGAACATTTACAAATTGATAGAGTCGATCCAGGTTTACGAAAGATGTGTGGAATTCCGCCAGTTAGAAGAAAATGTGGGTCTGGCTAGAGCGCTCAACATTGGCATTGAAAAAGCTCGGTCACTAGGCTTTGAGTACGCGTTTCTTTTCGATCAGGATAGCAGTCTTTGTGATGAGTTTGTTAATCGTATGATCGCAGCCTGCCGTGATGCAGTGCAACTTAGTAGCAACGGCATAGCCGCTATTGGTCCTAGAATCATAGACCCACAGACTAATCGCCAGACCCCTTTCAAATTATTTAGTCGATTGATTTTTCGCAAAGACAAATCTTTTAATGGATCAAATACCCATTTTATAGCAGACTTTCTGATAACCTCAGGCACTCTGCTGGTGCTCGAGAATCTGCAGCAGATCGGTGATATGAAAGAGAGCTACTTTATTGATAACGTTGATCTTGAGTGGTGCTTCCGAGCGAAATCGCTGGGCTTCGATCTCGTCGGGACAGATGATGCTGTGTTGTATCATGCGATTGGCGAGCGCAGTAGAAACCCGTTGGTGCGTGCCGGCTTGATGGCACAGCACAACCCTTCTCGCACCTATTATTCCAGCCGCAATCGCACGCATCTATATCGACGAAGTTACTCGCCCTTGGGCTGGAAGCTCCGTGATTGCGTTAGGTTTCTCTTAAAAGCAAGCTGGCTTGTTATTTGCTCACAGAATCGTAGGCAATACTGGCAAAATATTCGTGCTGGAATCAGTGATGCCAAGTTGCTGAACTGACCCTGATGGCTAAGCAAACTCAACTTGCGATCTTGATGTCAACGTTCAATGGGGAAGACTTTCTGAGCGCGCAGCTGGACTCAATTTTTCAGCAAAGCTTTACCGATTTTGTCGTCGTTGCACGGGACGATGGTTCGGGTGACAGCACGCCGAGCATCCTGACTCGATATGCGACCGATTACCCTGGTCGCTTCTTCATCTTGCCCTGTGATTCCGCCAATCTTGGAGCAAAAGCCAGCTTTGCGGCACTCTTGCAATATGTTCTGGAGCACAAGAGCGAACTGGGTCTGGCGCGCGCCTACATCATGTTTGCTGATCAGGATGATATTTGGGCTGCAAATAAAATAGAAATCGGGCTCAGATCTTTATTACAACTTGAGCAGGAAAAAGATTATCGGGTGCCCGCATTGGTTCACAGTGATCTTGAGGTCATCGACCGCGAGGGGAAACGATTAGCATTTTCCTATATTGACTATCAAGGGTTACAAATTAGACGCGATAGTTTGGTCAACCAGGTTCAGAGTAACCTTGTTACCGGATGCACGGCGGTGATCAACGAAGAGCTTGCGCTGAAGGTGTTGCCTATTCCAGAGCAGGCTATCATGCATGACTGGTGGATAGCAGTCGCTGCTGTGGCTTATGGGAGAAGAGCATTTATTGACCAGCCTCTGGTCCGGTATCGCCAACACGGCCGTAATACGATCGGTGCGCAGCCTTTTGTGGCAGCGACTCCTTCCCCGAAATCTCTCTGGGCAAAACTTCGGGCCTATAAAACCAACGCCCATCTCTATGCTGTGGCTGAGCAGTCAAAGGCCGTTTTACAACGACACAAGGGCGTACTTAATTTTCGTCAGCGCCTTGGGTTGCGCTTAGTGGGATGCCTCGATGTTCGGTCCGGGTTGCTGCAGAGTTTGCTTTTTCGTGTGGCCAGATACTTTTGAGCGTTGAGCGCTAACTTGTGGGATCTTTCGCTGGTTGATCGACTACCGAAAAAAGTGCTTGTCTAAACATTTCTTCTGAACAATCCCTGTTGACGGCACTATAGCCACCTTCCTGCAGTTTAGCCCACAACTTAGGACTTCGGTAAAGGCGCAGACACTGTTCAGCAAACTTACTTCCGCTGTCTGCAACCAGCAATTCACAGTCGTGAGACCAGGCGAGCTGGCCTGCCAGCAGTGGGGTCACTACCGATGGGATGCCGTTGGCTGCCGCCTCATGGACCTTGTGAGGAATGCCAGCAGCGAAGCGTGTTGGCGCAATGAAAACGCGGCACGTGTCATAGAAAGACTCGATGCTGGCTTGTCGGCCCTTGAAGACGATGCTCCCGTCGATAACCTTATTTAATGCGGGAGCAGAATTGTCGCCAACTACTATGAGTCGCATTGCCGGCTCAACATTTTTGATTTTAGGCCAACACTGCTTGATAAACCAAAATAGCGAATCGACATTAGGTGAATCGTCCTCTCGTAGTGCACCGACAAACAGCAGGTCTTGCCTTGCATCAAAGGTATTTCCTGCGACGCGTGGACGGATCGCATGTCCGGCTACGACTGTCGTTTTGTTCTCGTATGATTTGAAATAGTCTGCTTCATGCTCAGACACGGCAATAACAGCGTCGGCTAGTCTGGCTTTGTGAATTTCCTGCTTGATAGCTCTGGTGGCTTCCACATCCGAGACGGCTTCCCCAAGCAGTTTTCTGTGCATAATATCCCTTGGCGCAATCAAAGCTTCCGCATCGTAA
Organism: Gammaproteobacteria bacterium; assembly: GCA_003514305.1. Lineage (GTDB taxonomy): Bacteria > Pseudomonadota > Gammaproteobacteria > Pseudomonadales > Pseudohongiellaceae > UBA9145. The sequence continues at coordinate 22,906 of DORE01000065.1, forward strand.
ATCACCTTCGTTTGCTGCGTGATCCTTGGCTCAAGCATGGCAGCCTGATTGAAGAAATCTACATTATGGTCTCTGCTTATGATGATGCAATCAAAAAACCCGATTCTCGATTGCAAGAACTCCTGCAGTTTTTCTCTGCCGTGATCCAGCATGACTTCAAGGTCAACCCCAACCTGCGCGTAAATATCCTGCCAATCGTCATGAGGAAATTGTAAAGGGTAAAAAGTCAGTCTGACTGGCATTGTTAACAGCGTCTGAAGCATATGGCAGCTTCGTGGATAGCCGGAACCCATACTCGGATAGGGTACTCTGTCATCGATAACGAGGACGTTGAACATGCCAGCGGGTGACCTTGCCTGCAATGGACTGTGATCCCTGTGATCGAAGAAATTTTTAAGAAAATCTTCATGCTTTCGGCAAAAAAGGCGGCGATGCGCAAGCTGGAGGTTAGTGGCCTCGCTGATTCCTCCCGTGCTGGCGAATTCGAAATGAGTGATAACCGCTCGTGGGTCATAAACCACTCTTTTACCGCTTTTTCTGAGCCGTATGCAAAAATCAGACTCTTCATAGTAAGCCGGAGCAAAATCTTCGTCGAATCCATTTAGCGATTGGAAATCTTGCGTACGGAATAGCAGAAAAGCGCCGGAACAGTAATCAACATCCCGCCTAAACATATACTCTGGTCGGTTAGGATCGTCGCCTCGACCATACCCAAGGCAGGAACCATCCTGCCAGATTAGACTGCCAGCCTCCTGCAGGCTGCCATCCAGCAACAAGATCTTGCCGCCCACTGCTCCGATATCTTCGGCGCTTTCAAGCGTTTCGCTCGCAAATTCAATTGCGCCACGCTCGAGGCGCGCATCATTGTTTAACAGCAAAATGTAACTTGCGTTAGCCAGCTCCGCGCCCTGATTGACTGCTTTGACGAATCCCAGATTTGTTCGGTTACGCACCAGCTTTGCGCCACTGATCAAGCTGAGCAGCTGGTCCGTTTCGTCTGAAGATTGGTTATCGACGATGATGACTTCCACATCTCCAGCATGTTCAACAATCGATTCCAGGCACAGCAGGCTTAAGTGGGCTTGATTATAAAATACCAGCAGGATGCTTACCTTTGGTGATCCTGAGTCGGGCAAGACAATGGGTTCCGCTCGCGCCAAGAACTCTGCCAGATTCTTTTTCGCCTGGGACGTATAGGTCGCTTTCAGCGAGGAGATCGCGCAGACTGCATCTGCGTCATAGTTTTCCGATTTAGTGTTAGGCTTGTCGTAATCAGCGCCCGTTTGTGGTCGGCAAAGCCAATTTCTTGCTTTTCGCATCGGGTAAGTTGCCCGCCAGAAAAGGCTGTTCTCAATCAGTGCATGGGCGTGCTCCATCTGCTTTACATTTTCTGTCAGTTCTGCAACACGGTTTCGATGCGCTTTCTCTATTTGCTCCTTCTCCGAGCTGAGCAGGTCGGCAAGCTGCTCTGCCGATGTTCTGGCGATAGTTTCCTTCGCGTGCCTATCCTGAAGCTTAAGATATTTGCCTTCCGTTTCCTGAAGCCGTCTTGAAAGTTTCTCGAATTCCCCATCCTTGCGGAATATTTCGGCGTGCAGTTCTTGAATCGTCGATTCAGCAAGGCTACTACCAATTAGTGAATTGAGCTGCTCGCCACTCCAGCGATCTTTCCATTTTTGATAGAGCTTAGCACGTGAAGATCCAAGAGGAGTGTCAGGGCTGTAGCGGGTTTCGCTGTTCGCGCCACTGGTCTCTGAACCTCCACCTTCGCGGTAGAATGCCGTGGTCGCGGCGATGTGCCGAAAATCTCCCAACTGCGCCAGCTGAAGCCAGAAATCCCAATCTTCATAGATTTCCAGTTCTAAATCGAAGCGGCAATTTCGTTGCAAGACAGAGCGTTGAAAGAGCGCAGCGTGGATTGGAATGTAGTTATCGCGCATTAGCAAGACCGGATCAAAGTCCTGACTAAAGCTAAGGTCAGTCGGCTCGCCGAGTTCCGTGACCTTCGTTGTGGAGCTGTAGGCCACAATCGTACCGCTGCCGTCCTCAAGTGCGCAGACCAGATTGCTGATGTGTTCATCCGCGATCCAGTCATCATCATCCAGAAACAGCAAATACTCTCCGGCGCTTGAGTCCAGCCCAAGGTTGGCAGCTTCAGGGCGCGATAAAATGTTGCCAGTCCCAACTTTCCTTATTGGGAAGGGAAAGTCTGAAGGAATCTGACTTTGCAGATCGTTATGGGCCGCACTAACTAGGATGACTTCGATACAGGGGTAAGTCTGACAAGCTACAGAATAGAGCGCTTCGGCGAGCGTTGGTCTGCCGATTGTGCGGCAAATTACCGAGACTAATTTATCAATGCCGCCATGAACAGTTTGACCGGCAGACATACTAAACGCTCAGCGATCCTGCGATGTAGCAATGTGTTTGCCCAACACGGCGCCGACCGCATGCCCAATAAAGTCCAGAAACAGCGTGTCGAGGTGAACGTTGAAGTATCCGTCCTGTTGATTTCCCAGCGCGATAATTGCAAGCATGTCACCGTTATACATGATGGGGCATAAAGCTGTTGAGCGGATCGAGGTACCATTATGTTGGAAAAGGTGATTGATTTTTTCCTGATTGAGGTTGCCACAGTGCGTGCGTTTCAGTCTGAATACGTCTTTGAAGTCTGTTCTAAGGAGGTTAGGGCTTTGCAACCTCACCGTTGGGGCGACGTTCAGTCCTTCATGTTCCATCACTATGAGCTCGCAGGCATTGATGCTGGTATGACTTGAAAGGTGGTCCTGAGCGATTTCTACAATTTCTGTCGCGTCTTCGGCTTTCAGCAAGGCAAGCACGAGACTCTGTGCCGTTTCGAAGAGCTGGTCGTTGCTGCGGGCGTTCTCGAGAAGATTATTTAGTTTCCGTCTCGCTTCAGTACCGCGCTCTCTCAAGATATTTATCTGTCGCTCCAGCAGAGATATCGCGCTACCGCTCTCATGAGGCAGTGAAATCTCTGCGAGGAGTTCATCGTGCCTTGCAAAGAAGTCGGGGTTATCGCGAAGGTAGTCAGCAACTTGACCCTCGCTTATAGCGTTTTCCTCACTTTCGCTCAGACACTTGGCCGGAGAAGCTTTGTTGTTCATCGATTAGCTATCCTCAATGATTCCGTCATAAATGATGCAAGCCGGCCCGGTCATAATGACCGGTGATTCCTCTGATACTGAAAAAGGCCACTGAATCCTTAAACTTCCGCCTTCCTGGTCAACTTGTACTGTTTCATCCAAAAGTCCGTTCACGCAGCCAACTGCCGTTGCTGCGCATGCTCCGGTCCCGCAAGCTAATGTCTCGCCCGTTCCTCTTTCATAGACTCTCAGATTAATGTGATTGCGCCTTAACACCTGCGCAAAACCAACATTCACGCCGTCAGGAAAATCCAGGTGGTCTTGGAGGGCTTGTCCTATTTCTTTGACGGCCGTGTTCCCTAAGTCTTCAACAATTATCACCGCATGAGGATTGCCCATTGAGACAGCACCAAATTCAACCTTGATGTCTGCGCCGTTAACTCTCAGCGTGCGGTGATATATGGCCGCTCTACTTTCTGCGTGAAAAGGTAAGAGAGCAGGGTCAAGAATGGGTTTTCCCATATCGACAGCGATGTCTCCTGACTTCTCGAATCTCAGAGATATAACCCGATTGAGTGTTTTGACTGTCAGCGGGTTTTTTAGGCTAAGACCTTTCGCTTTCACAAACAAGGCAAAGCATCGAGCTCCATTTCCGCAGTGTTCGACTTCACTGCCATCTACGTTAAAAATTCGATAGTTGAAATCCACATCTGGTTGGCTGGGAGGCTCCACCAGCAGAAGCTGATCATAGCCGATTCCCATGTGCCGGTCTGCTAAGGCTCTGATTTGCCTAGCAGACAGGCTCACTTTCTGTGTCACGCCGTCGACGACGACAAAGTCGTTACCAAGGCCGTGCATTTTTGTGAAAGATAAAGCCATCGTTAACGTTCTGCGCTCACTCAGGTAAGCAGCTCTCCGGATGAAGTAACTCTTCCAGCGATTCTCGCTTTCTCACTAAGTGATGCGCTGAACCATCAACCATCACCTCCGCAGCGCGGAGGCGAGTATTATAATTGGACCCCATTACGAATCCGTAAGCCCCGGCAGACCGAACTGCCAGTAGGTCGCCTTGTTCCAAACTGAGATTTCTGTCCTTACCGAGGAAATCGGCTGATTCGCATATGGGCCCCACAACGTCATATACCAATGGAGGGGCATTGCGCTTTGAAACAGGAATAATTTTCTGCCATGCGCCATACAAAGCGGGGCGTAATAAATCATTCATGGCGCCATCAACAATGGCAAAATTTTTCTGCTTAGTGTGCTTGAGGTATTCCACCGTTGTGACGAACAGCCCTGCATTTGCTGCGATAGACCGACCAGGCTCGACGATGAGCGTCATTGCTCTGCCTTCGAATCGACTTCTTACTGCTGCCATGAGTTCAGCAGGAAGAGGCGGCTGTTCTTCACCATAGGTAACGCCCAGACCGCCGCCCATATCAAAATGGGAGATGTTAATACCCTCGTCAGCGAGAACATCTGTCATGATAAGTAGTCGGTCAATTGCGTCCAGGAAAGGCTCCACGGTGGTTAATTGTGAGCCGATGTGACAATCAATGCCAATGACTCGGATGCCTGGCATCTGGGCAGCACTTCGGTAAACACGAAGTGCTGACTCACTAGCGATGCCGAATTTGTTTTCTTTAAGTCCAGTTGAAATATATGGATGAGTACCCGCATCGACGTCTGGATTGACTCTGATTGAGATTGGAGCCTCAACGCCGTGGGTCTTGGCGATAGTATTGATCCTCTCTAATTCGGGCTCAGATTCAATGTTGAAACAATGAATTCCTTCAGTAAGCGCGTACTCGATCTCTCCGGCAGTTTTACCTAGACCAGAAAAGATGACTTTCCGTGGATCACCGCCTGCCGCAATGACCCGCTTAAGTTCACCGCCAGAAACGATGTCGAACCCTGCTCCCAGCCGAGCCAAAACGTTTAGTACGGCTAGATTTGAATTTGCTTTTACCGCGTAACAAATGAGGCTAGAGAGTCTGGACAGTGCTTTTTGATAGGCACGCAGATGACGCTCCAGCGTTGCCCGAGAGTAGACAAAGCAAGGAGTTCCATAGGTCTCTGCGAGGGTCGTCACCGAAACGCTTTCAGCAAAAAGCGTCTTGTCTTGATAGTTAAAGTGATCCATACGAAAGTCAGTTCCAGTATCGACTCACGGAGTGGACCCCCGCGGCAGGCGAATCGGGTCGTTTGAGCCCCCCTTTCTGACCGCAGCCTGACAAAAAGCAGGCAAGAAGGATGATGCTTGCGTACCAAACGACGGTCCGATGTAGCCGCGATTTATTCATATTAGGCTGGGCCTTCGCAAATGATTTAACCAAGATGAGGATCAGCGTTCCGTGAGGCTGGCTCGGCAAACGTGAGTATACCGTTGCGACATCAATAAACACAAAGCTAGACTGCCCAGGCGTCGCCCCTAACTCACCTACTGGGCGGGGCAAATGGAGCAGCTCTTGAAAACTCAGACAAGGGTCCCTATAGTTTCGCGATACGGTGCGCAGCAAAAGGATAGTGCGTACTCAAAAACCAGCCGAAAGCACAGGTCTCTGCCGTCGCGCTGAGACGTTTGCTTGTTTAGAATGAACTAACAGTGACTTGTAGACGACGATGATAGAAATAAGCCATCTAACCAAAAAATTTGATCAGTTTGTTGCCGTTGACGATCTCAGCTTCTCGGTAAGAGAAGGGGAGGTTTTGGGGTTTCTTGGACCCAATGGAGCGGGCAAATCTACAACGATGAAGGTAATTACCGGGTTTCTGTCGCCATCTTCAGGAAGTGTCGTCATCGATGGCCATGACATCAGCGAAGCGGCACTTGAAGCTAAACGTCTCATTGGATACTTGCCAGAGGGTGCGCCATCGTATGGTGATATGACTACGATTGAATTCTTGCGTTTCATTGCACAGATTCGCGGATTTCGGGGCGCAGAGATCGAGCAGAAGGTTGATCAGGTAATCAATGAAGTCGCCTTGCAAAGCGTCCGTAACCAGTCTATCGAAACATTATCCAAAGGTTTCAAGCGCCGTGTTGGCCTTGCTCAGGCGATCATGCATGATCCGAAGGTGCTAATTTTAGACGAGCCAACGGATGGACTGGATCCGAACCAGAAACACCATGTACGAGCGCTCATCAAGCGCCTGGCGACGGACAAGATCGTAATTATTTCGACGCATATACTTGAAGAAGTCACAGCGGTTTGTTCCCGAGCGCTTATCATTGCAAATGGCAAGGTCGTGGCAGATGGCACACCAGCGGAGCTCGAATCTAAATCGCAATACCACCAGGCGATTAGCGTCACTTTGACAGACAGTCACGATCTTGTAAGTGACTTAGAGACTGTGCCCGGTATTGCTTCCGTGGAGGTCTCAGAAGACAACAGTCTGGTTTATACGATATTCGCCGAGGGAGGTAGTTCCATATTTTCGCAGGTTTCCGATATCGCTAAAGAAAAGCATTGGCCGATTAGCGAGTTTCATGTTGAGCGAGGGCAACTTGAGGATGTATTTCGTAGCGTGACGGAGCAATCTGGAGGGGCGCAATAATGGGTAATCTTGGCATTATTTTCAAGCGAGAGTTGTACAGCTATTTTGCTACTCCTTTGGCCTACGTGTTTGTCATGATTTTTCTGATCGCCAACGGGATATTTACCTTCGATCTGGGCGGCTTCTTTCTTAGGGGGCAGGCAGACCTTCTACCATTTTTCGGATTTCACCCATGGCTATATCTTTTTATGGTGCCAGCCATCGCGATGACTTTGTGGGCAGATGAACGCAAGACTGGCACAATTGAATTGCTGCTAACTCTTCCGGTAAGGCTCGTCGATGCCGTGCTCGGAAAGTTTCTTGCTGCGTGGGTCCTAACAGGTACTGCTCTGGCATTGACCTTCCCCATCTGGATCACTGTGAACTATCTGGGCGATCCGGATAACGGTGTGATTATGGCAGCGTACCTCGGAAGCTGGTTTATGGCAGGTGGTTTTCTGGCAATAGGTTCTTGTATGTCTGCTTGTACCAAAAACCCGGTAATTTCTTTCATTCTAACCGTCGCCATTTGCTTTTTGTTCGTCATCATGGGATCTCCTATCTTACTGAATGCGTTCCCATCGTGGGTGCCTCAATGGCTAGTTGATGCTTTTTCTGCAATGGGCTTTCTCACGCACTTTGACTCGATTGCGAAAGGTGTGCTCGATGTTAGGGACTTTATGTTTTTCAGCGTGTTTATCGCGGCTTGGCTGCTCGCCAGCGCGATTGTCATAGAAATGAAGAAGGCCAACTAGGAGGGGCTGTGGTGAATAACAAAGCTTTTTTTTCATCTGCCGGCCTGGCAGGCATTTTCCTGGCACTTATTGTAAGTGTTATCGTGATAACTATGCTTCCTGGTTTGCGCATAGATCTCACGGAAGACAGGCTCTACACGATTACTGATGGTACCAAAAATATTTTGAGTAACTTGGAGAAGCCGATCGAGCTGAGGTTCTTTTATTCTGAAGGCGCCACTGAGAACCAGCCCCAGATTCGCGCTTATGGCCGAAGGGTGCAGGAATTGCTGGAGGAAATTACGTTTGCAAGCGGGGGCAACCTGACCCTGAACGTTATAGATCCAGAGCCCTTCTCGGAGGAGGAGGATCTGGCGACCCAATTTGGTATAAGAGCGGTTCCGGTCAGCCAGGGCGGTGAATCGATTTATTTTGGACTGGTTGCCTCGCAAGTTGTTGATGAGACCAATTTTAACCCATTGGCGACACCAGCTGGCGAAGCGTTGCCTCTTATACGCCCCGATCAGGAACAGTTTCTTGAGTACGAGTTTATGAAGTTGATTACTTCAGTGGACTCGCCGGAACGAGCAGTGATCGGGCTGATCACTGAGCTTGATATTGATGGAGGTTTCAATCCGGCAACGGGCCAGGCAACCTCGCCGTGGTTTGTCATGGAAATGATACGGCAGCTCTACGATGTGCGCCGCGTTGATATCTCTGCCAGCAGCATCGATGAAGATATCGATATCCTGATGATCGTTCATCCGCAGGATCTCTCAAACCAGATGTCTTACGCGATAGATCAGCACATCATGCGGGGTGGGCAAGCTGTAGTTTTTCTTGACCCAAATGCAGATTCTCTGGTGACGCGTTCCCCTCAGGGTGCACTGATCCCAGCGGGTATGGGATCAGACCTGGAAGAGTTATTGTCTGCTTGGGGGGTTAATTATCAAGATGATAAAGTTCTGACGGATAATCAACTTGCTTTGCGCGTGAGAATGAGTCAAGCGGAGAGGCCTATGCCACACCTTGGTATGGTCGGTGCTTCACGAGAAAATCTTAATCAGGAAGACATCATCACGAGCCGGTTGGAGACGATTAATTTAGCATCTGCTGGCGCGTTATCGCAGGTTGCCGACGCAACAACAACTTTTGAACCTCTCATTCGTTCCTCAACTGATGCTATGCTAGTGGATGCGGCATTAGTAGAGAACATGACAGACCCCTCGATCCTGTTCGATGAGTTTCAGCCCCAAGGAGAGAGTTACGTGCTTGCCGCCAGAATTACTGGTGAAATCTCTTCTGCTTTTCCTGATGGCCGCCCCCAGCGAGAAGGCGCAACTGAACTCAATGATCAAGAGGACGCAGAAGATGTTCAGGCGTCTTCAGACATCGAAGACAACGCTCCGTCCTCTGACAACCCGGCGGGCCTCACAAGCGATGTTGCGAAAGCTCCTGAAGAGGAGCTAGCCGAAATTCACCTGGCGCGCACTCAGAGTCCGATAAATCTTATCCTATTTGCGGATACTGATGTTTTGACCGACAGGCTGTGGGTGCAGGTAGCGCAATTTTTGGGCCAGCGGATTCCGCAGCCCTTCGCGAATAATGGCGATCTGCTCATCAATAGCCTCGACAATCTTAGCGGTGGTTCTGACCTGGTTAGTATTCGGAGCCGAGGGACTTACTCGCGGCCTTTCACGCGCGTAATTGCATTGCAGCGAGAGGCGGACGATCGATTGCGGACCGAAGAAACAGATTTGCTCGACCGCTTATCAGAGACAGAAGCGGCTTTGGCTGAGTTGAATCAGGATGAAGACGGTAACCCGCTTGGGCAATTGACGCCTGAGATACAGGTAGAAATAGATCGGTTCAACGGCGAGATGTTGGATACTCGCAGACGGCTGCGCGATGTTCAGTTTCAGTTGACTGAGGATATAGATCAACTAGGTGCGACTTTGAAGGCGATCAATACTGGCTTGGTGCCGATTGTTCTGACAATTATTGCCCTTCTCGCGCACTATACTCGATTGAGACGCCGTCGCTCACGTTCGGCTTTGTAAGCAAAATCAGTGTCAGGACTGAGCTTGTTTTCTATTTGGATGGAAATGGGGCAGGTTAACTGAAATGTGGGTTCCTGCCCCCAGTTTGCTGCGAATGATCAGTTCGCCACCGTGGGCCTGCGCAATCAGTCGACATAAATAGAGTCCAAGTCCAAAGCCACCCGTATGACGCTGTCGAGAACTGTCGGCGCGGTAGAACGGTTCGCTGATCTGGTCTAGATGTTCTTCTGCAATGCCCTCGCCCTGATCTATAACTTCAATAACAGCCCGTTCTTCAAAGAAGGAAAGAACCACTTTGATAGGCCGTTCTTTGCCGTGCCGAATGGCGTTGTTTAGTAAATTAGTGATTAGTAGCCGCATTCGAAGTCGATCGATGGAAAACTCTCGATCTTCCTTGGGACATACGATTTGTAGTCCTCCTCCATAATCTTGAAATTGGTCTGACACACTGCGCACGAACTCGGAAATGAATACGGACTCCTCAGCTAGCACTGCATGTTCATTATTGAGCCGTTCGGTTTCAAGGAGACCTGAGATGAGAAGATCGATCTCATCAATATCCTCCTTTAGTTGCTCTTTTTCTTCACTGTCTGGCATGAACTCAAGTCGTAGCTTGGCTTTGGTAATGGGTGTTCGCAGCTCATGGCTAATTGCCATCAACAGTTGGCGCTTTGCTTCGAGCATCGACTGCAGAGAATCAGCCATGTGATTGATGCTTTCTGTAAGTTCACCTAATTCATCTTGACGGTTGCTTTGCACGCGGTAATTGAGGTCGCCTTTCTCAATCTTCTCAGCGCCTTTTTTGAGCATTCTCACTGGGTCAAGTAGTCGATTGACCATGAAATAATTTAGAAAAAGTACAATCGCGGCTAGTGCGGCTCCCACATACACGATAAAGAAATTGATGCTGCTCTGATTTAAAGATCGCTGATAAAGATAAAAATCATAGCCGCCCCGATTCACACGAATGATGTCTTCATTGTCGATCGCGCGAACCTCGGCGTCAGCAGTAAGACTTCTCTTGAAGTCTGACGCATCGACGTCAAGGCGATTGTCTGGGTCGGAGCTCCATCGCATGATCGGATTTCGGATATTAATAGTCCAATCTAGCTCTTCTGCAAGTCGAATGGCATTACTTAGATTAGGAGGCGTACCAATGTCTCCAATAATTGATTCCACATTTCGCATGTAAAAATCTGGGATAGTTTCAATTGTGATTTCAGTCTGATTGATAGCTCCGAGCGATAGAGAAATAATCACAAAGAAGCTTATGACGGTAAATCCAAAGATTAACAGCAGCCTTACAAAAAGAGACTTTTTTACGGATTGAACGAGCGCCGTCATAGTTGTTTTCCGACAAAAGTATAACCACGTCCCCATACTGTCTTTATAAAGCGTGGAGTCTTCGAGGTGTCTTTTAACTTTTGCCGCAAACGGCTCACGAGAGTATCGACTGCTCTAGAAAATAGTTCAGCATCTATTCCGCGTAACCGGTTCATGAGCTCATCGCGGGTAAATGTTTTATTTGGGAATTGCATGAAGAGTATAAGTAGCTCATATTCCATGGTCGTGAGGTCAAGCACAGAACCGTCTAGTTTGACTTCGCGCCGAGAAATATCAACATCCAAGCCATTTACAGGCTTTATCTCGCGTTTGATATGATCGTCACTGCTGCGGCGGAGAATATTGTGGATGCGCGCGACAAGCTCGCGCGGCTCAAAAGGCTTGGGAAGATAGTCATCTGCGCCAAGTTCAAGGCCCACAATACGGTCAGTGACTTCAGCATGCGCCGTTAGCATAAGAATTGGAAGCTGCCCAAAAATGGAAGACTTGGCCCGTATTTCACGGCAAATTTCAAAGCCATCTTTTTCCGGGAGCATGACGTCAAGAATTAATAGATCAGGCTTTATCTTTTTTATCTTTTCAAAGCCTTTGCTTGGAGTAAGGGCGACATGGGCCTGCATTTCATAACGCTCCAAGTACTTAACAAGCAGCTTGCCTAACTTCTCGTCATCATCAATGATCAGGATTTGCTTCATTGTGTTATTTTTCCTTAAAAAGCACGGCAATGTTACGAGTAAGATTTGGTGAAATCAATCGGAAAGAACGTTCAGATTTCCAGAAAAGCGCAGCTAGGTAATGTCTGTTTTGCTCGTGCACGTATGATCTATCAGCGTCTTGAATTTCCGTACTGGGCCTCCTTAAACTGGCTCAGCTGGCCGTGTAGCCATAAAATGCATTTACTTCCGGCCTATCTAGGGCCTTGAATTTGCGGTTATTGGACCTATCTAGAATTTGGTTATAGCGAGGAGACTTGTTTTGAGATTCTTTAATATTGTTACGGTGATATTTGCTGCAGGCGCTACGCTCCTTGCACTCTCAGCTACCGGTTCGGCGCGACCTCAGGACTATGCGCAATTCAGTACAGACGATGAATCAAATAATATCGAAATTTTTAAGCGAACTAGTCCTTCGGTGGTGAATATCACCAACGCCCGAAGGGTAAGATCGTTTTATTCTCTCAATCCGCAGGATGTCCCTCAGGGCAGCGGCACTGGTTTTGTCTGGGATACGCAAGGGCATATCGTGACTAACTTCCACGTAGTTCAGAAGGCTGATCGGGTTCTGGTCACTCTGCAGGACGGGATGACCTTCGATGCTGTGCCTGTTGGCGTTGCGCCCAATCATGACTTAGCGGTGCTGAAGATCGAAGCAGACGCCGAGAAACTTATTCCTATCGTACCGGGCGACTCTTCTTTGCTGGAGGTAGGCCGTAAGGTCGTAGCCATTGGTAATCCTTTCGGCCTCGATACTACGATGACAGTGGGTGTTGTGAGCGCCTTGGGCCGGGAAATCGATTCGGTAACACGACGTAAGATATCTGATGTTATTCAGACTGATGCTGCCATTAATCCGGGGAACTCTGGAGGCCCGCTATTGAATTCGCTGGGAGAACTGATAGGCGTTAATACCGCGATTTACAGCCCGAGCGGGGGCAGCAGTGGTATCGGTTTTGCGATTCCTGCTAACACAGTCAACCGTATCGTGCCTGAACTTATCCAGTTCGGCCGCATACAAACTCCAATGCTTGGCATCAATCTTCTGCCCCAGGCCGAATACTATAGACGCCTCTGGAAGATTGAGGGGGTGATTGTCTTGGATACTGTCGCGGGCGGCGACCCCAGACGGCTCGGCATGCGGGGTTTGTCACGGGTGGATGGAGGTCGACTCCGTCTCGGGGACGTAATCGTTCGTTTGGACGAAGAGTCAATTAGCAACGAAAACGACCTTGCTGCGTTTCTTGAAAACAAACGGGCAGGTGAACGTGTCACTGTAACCACGCGGCGTGATAACCGCGTTATAGAATATGAGATAGAGTTACAAGCGCCCCCGATGCCGTGATTTACGATCAGAGTAGCCCTAGAAGCTATTTAGTTGGGTAGGTCGGGAAATCATCGGTGTGCTAAGTTGTATCTGGCTTTTCTGATGGCCTGGCGCACTTGAGTTGGGGCTGTCCCTCCATGGTGGTCTCGTGCGTTGAGCGAGCCCTCAAGGTTCAGGATTTCAAAAACCTCTCCGCCGATCCCAGAGTAAAAGCCCTTCATCTCTTCCAACGATAACTCGGGAAGGCCCTTTCTCTGTTTAATGGCTGAAGCGACCGCCTTGCCCACGATTTCATGGGCGTCCCGGAACGTTACCCCCTGCTTGACCAGATAGTCTGCGAGATCAGTCGCAGTTGCATGACCTTTCATTGCCGCGATGCGCATGTTTTTCCTGTTGCACTCGATTGCCGGTATCACGGCTAGATAAGCTGAGAGACAGTCTCTCACTGTATCAAGCAAATCGAAAAGCGGTTCTTTGTCTTCTTGATTGTCTCTGTTGTAGGCCAAGGGTTGAGATTTCATCAGAGTGAGTAAAGACATTAGATGTCCTATCACTCGACCCGTTTTGCCCCGCACTAGCTCTGGGACATCTGGGTTTTTTTTCTGAGGCATTATTGAAGATCCAGTGCAGAAACGATCAGGCAAATGAATAAAATCAAATTGCGCAGAGGTCCAAAGCACCAGTTCTTCGGAGAACCGAGAAAGGTGTGTCATTATGATGCTTGCCGCAGATGCTAACTCGATCGCAAAATCCCTGTCACTAACGGAGTCCAGGGAATTAGCTGTAGGTGCGGAAAACCCGAGCAGTTCTGAAGTGTAGTGCCGGTCAATTGGAAACGTTGTCCCTGCAAGAGCCGCAGCACCCAGTGGCGAAAAATTTACTCTTTTTCGGCAATCTATCAGGCGCTGATAATCTCGGTCTAGCATCTCAAACCAGGCCAACAAGTGATGCCCAAAACTGACAGGCTGAGCAATTTGTAAGTGAGTGAATCCCGGCATTACCGTTTCAGCCTCCTGTTCTGCGAGATCAAGAAGAGCGGCTTGGATACCACCAATTAATTCTGCGATGCGATCAATTTCATGGCGTACAAAGAGGCGAATGTCAGTAGCAACCTGATCGTTGCGAGAGCGGCCGGTGTGTAGTTTCTTACCTACTTCACCAATTCGCCTGGTCAGAGCGGCTTCGATATTCATATGCACATCTTCTAGTTCAATTTCCCAATCGAAGGCTCCCTTCTCAATAACTGAACGAATGCTTGCCAGTCCTTCAATAATTGCAGAAGCTTCTGCTTGGGTAAGCTCGCCTACTTTTTGCAGCATGCGGGCATGGGCTATCGAGCCCTCAATATCAAAAGGGTAAAGTCGGCGGTCGAAGGAGACTGAAGCGGTGAAGCGTGCGACGAACTCATCGGTTGGCTCGGTAAATCTGCCACCCCACATTTTAATGGTGTCTTTAGAATTGTCGGTCATGAAGTTTCTCATCGTTGCCTTAGCAACGTACGATTATAGCAAGCTGCTCCAGCCTGAATAAGCAGCTCTGCGTTGAAGGTCAGTCAGACAAATTAGTCAATTTCCTTTACTATGCCAATATCTATCACTTAGCGCACCCCCCGTGAACTCATGAGCATGCAAGAACTGATTCGTATCGCAACTCGGAAAAGTCCGCTGGCCTTGTGGCAGGCAAATTACGTGAAGGAAGCCTTGCAGCGTTATCATGACAGGCTCATGGTTGAATTGGTTCCGATGACTACTAGTGGAGACCAGATGCTAGATTCACCTTTGGCGAAAGTGGGAGGCAAAGGCTTGTTCGTCAAAGAATTGGAAAAAGCCATGCTCGAGGGGCGCGCTGATATCGCAGTACATTCAATGAAGGACGTACCAATGTCCTTGCCGGAAGGCTTGAAACTGGCAGTAGTTTGTGAAAGAGAAGACCCATCTGATGCCTTAGTCTCTAATAAGTTTTCAACTCTGCCGCAGCTCCCGCAGGGAGCGCGTGTGGGCACCTCCAGTTTTCGCCGTCAGTGTCAGTTGAAGTCTGAGAGGCCGGACATTCAAATTCTTGATTTGAGGGGGAATGTTGGTACTCGCCTAGGAAAGCTGGACGCTGGTGAATATGACGCGATCATTCTTGCCTCTGCGGGCTTGATTAGAATTGGTCTGGAGTGTCGAATTAGTGAGCGACTTGCTTTTGACCTCAGTTTGCCAGCAGGCGGGCAGGGGGCGGTGGGTATTGAATGTCGTGCTAATGATAAGGAAACGGCCGATCTTATCCAATGTCTGCATCATCACGAAACTGCCATTAGGGTAACCGCGGAACGTGCCGTAAACGCGAGACTGGATGGCGGCTGTCAGGTTCCCATTGCCAGCTATGCGGAAGTGCTGCAAGACAGCATTTGTCTGCGCGGGCTTGTAGGTGCGCCGGATGGCTCTGTCATCTATCGAAGCCAAAGGTCCGGCTCGACACGGGATGCTAATCAGCTGGGAATCAGTGTCGCGGAGAATCTATTGTCCCAGGGGGCTCAATCGATACTGGATTCGATTGAGGAAATGACTTGACGCCGCGAAGTTAAAAAATTACCGCGATGAATCCGAATGTAAATTTGTCTCGCATGCTGGAAGATCAGGTTGTTCTGATTACCAGAGCGGAGCGTCACCAGGCGTCTTTAAGGACAGCCATCGAAGCTCGATCAGGAGCTTGGGTCAGCTTACCTTTGATTGATATCGTTCGGCTATCGGATGCAGAGCTTCAGCAAGCACGTAACAGGATTCAGCAGCTCGATCGTTATGACATTATCGTTTTCGTCAGTCAGAATGCAGCAAGAATTGGCGCGGAATTGATTGCCGATTATTGGCCACAAATGCCGGTAAAGCAGCGGTTTATAGCTTTCGGAAAGGGCACTGCAGCCTTGCTTGCAAAAACACTCAATGCCGAAGTAGATTTCCCTGCAGATGGGAGTGACAGTGAAGCAGTCCTGAGGCTGCCTGCATTGAACGATGTCTCAGGGCGCAGGGTCCTGATTCTGCGAGGCATTGGGGGACGCGAGCATCTCGCAGAGACGCTTAGCCATAGAGGAGCATCTATCGAATACGGGGAGCTTTATCGACGTATGGTCGAACAACACGATGGCTGGATTGTGGCTGCCGAGTTACGTAGTCGAGGATTGAGCGCGGTTACTGTCCATAGTGGCGAGTCATTGACTGCGCTCAATCGGCTCGTCCGTGATCATATGGGCGAGCTTGTCAATGTGCCTCTTGTTGTTCCCTCTGATCGAGTCGCATCAAGAGCGCAGGAAATGGGATTCCTGAGAGTTCATAATGCGGGTGGGGTGAGTGATGAGATGATGGTTGCAGCCCTAGAAAAATCTATTCGAGCGGAAACTAAGCAGGCCGATTAACTGTTTACTAGTCAAGGGATTCATGGCGGGATTATCAGTGACCGATCAGCCAGAAACATCAAAAATTCTCGACCAAATTTCAAAAGGCACCAATGCAAGCGTGACGCGTAAGCA
>DORE01000028.1 GCA_003514305.1 Gammaproteobacteria bacterium
TCGGGCCGGCCGGCTTTCAGATTAGAGGGGACCGCAATATCTAGCTGCTTGGGGTGGGGTAGCTGCAAGTTTTCCAAATAGCCGACAAAGTCGCTTTCGTTGGCCTGACCGCCAATTCGAGGGTTGTGCCGCTTCTCTTCACTGATTGTACTAACAGTTCTTCCCGAGTAGTCGTGCGCAGGATATACGAGGCAATCATCTGGCAGGTTGAACAACTGTCGTTTGATGGAGTGATACAGCTTCTGGGCGGATCCTTGCTGGAAATCAGTTCGGCCGCAGCTCCGGATCAGCAGTGCATCTCCGGTAAAAACCATTGAATCGTCATTGAGCACAAAGCTGATACAGCCGTCGGTGTGGCCTGGCGTCGGGACAACAAGAAGAGAAAATTCCCCGAAAGCGATTTGGTCGCCCTGTTCGAGTGCGCGCTCGACCGGCTCAATACCTGACGCAGCCGACGCTAGAATCGGGCATCTCGTTCGGTGTTTGAGCAACCATGCCCCAGTTACGTGGTCGGCATGACAGTGAGTTTCGAGGCAGGCTTTGAGCGAGAGATCGAGTTCCTGAATTAACGAAAAATCTCGCTGATGCTGCTCGTAAACCGTATCAATCAGCACTGCCTCAGACGTGATTTTGTCGGCAAGCAGATAAGTATAAGTGCCTGAGGCCTGATCGAAGAGCTGTTTGAAGAGCAAGTTTTTGTGCATGACTTTCGATATCGGAGCAGATCGATGCAATTTGTCAGCGTCAATACAGCGGTTTGAATCAATGTTTGATTCGAACCCTATTCGCTAATGGCTCTTGCACTGATTTAAGCTGCGGTTGGTTATAAACGGCTGGTCGGATTATACACTGGGCTTGCTTGGGGGCGTGAGTGGCTGAGCATTTTCGTGAATCTTTTTGGAAATAACCGCTAGTGCGAGGTTTTATAGCAAGATTAAGTCAACACCGCCTTAAAGTGGCGGCGACACATGGAGACATAACGATCGTTGCCACCGATCTCAACTTGCGAGCCTTCCTTAACTGCATTGCCTGCCTCGTCAAGTCGAACGACCATAGTGGCCTTGGCGCCACAGTGACAAATCGCTTTCAGTTCCTTTAGGTTGTCGGCCCAGGCCAAGAGATATTTGCTCCCCTCAAAGGGTTCACCTTCGAAATCTGTCCGCAATCCATATGCCAGCACAGGAACGTCGAGACTGTCAGCGACTTCTCCGAGCTGGTAAACCTGATCGCGAGAAAGGAATTGCGCTTCATCAACTAGAACGCAGTGCAGTTTTTTATTGGCGTGTGCTTTTGATATTAAATTCAGCAGGTCATGCTCAAATGTGAATGTTTTAGCATCGGCCTCAAGTCCAATGCGAGACGTGACTTTACCAACCTCATGCCGATTGTCCAATTCGGGAGCTAGAACGAGGGTATTCATACCTCGCTCACGATAGTTGTAGCTGGACTGCAGTAAGGAGGTTGATTTACCAGCATTCATCGATGAGTAATAAAAGTATAGCTTGGCCATAGGTCAGCACAGAATTTTCGGCAGCTCGGAGCCCGAGCAGCCAAACTGTTTTATGGTCGGTGAATCAAGCAGAATCTCATTTTCTGCCGAGGGTGCCTGTAGCTGCAAATGGGCAAAGATTCGACGATTATTGTATGGCTCTGGTTCAAACAGCCCGTTATCGTTAAACTGACCAGGTAAAACCTTCATCTTCACCCAGCTTTTTATGTTACCGCCGATGAGCAAAATCCTGTTCTTCAACGGCGACGACGATGTCGCAGTGATTACGTGCGCCCATACATAGTTGTTCTCTTCGTTCGGCGATACTGCGATAAGACGGACGGCTACCCCTGCATATCAGATCGCCAGGCAAGATTGTCTGCTCACCCGGGTCGAAGGCCCGATATGCAGACTCAGAGTTTGCGTTGGCCAGAATAGCCTGGTCGATATAGCTGCGGTGTACAACCGATCGATGGAAGCGGTCTGTTTGGCCCAGTCCGCTTTCACACATCACCCAGGAAACGAATGCCGCAGACCACGGGTTGCGCCAGCGGTCACCGGGACCGTTCAATTTCCACGCCTGACTCTGCGTTTTCAGTATCCAGGCGCTGGCGGGAGTCGATGAAAAATAGCCTGCAATAGTGGCGGCCACTCGTTGAGCCTCATCGGGCGCGATCAATGTTCGACGCCAGGGCTTCGCTCTAAAGTCCGGGTTAGAGGCCCGGGTGTCGGACAGGTCAAGAACGCTCATGCCGAAGAAGCCCCATTCTTGTACTGTGACATTGACGATTCGGGAACGTAATTCGGAGAAGTTTCGCGTATTGCAGGCCCGATTCTGATGGACCAGATTGCCAGGCTCTCCGGTGACTCACATAGCAGGCGCTCAACAGGCTCTGCGTTACTGCCTGGGTGCGTTATTGCAAAAAAGAGGCTGCAGAGCATCCCCTTCAGGGTAAAAACCTTTTGTAAAGTCTTGGTCAAAGAAGCTCGTCTTGTGATGTAGATCCAACTGCACTGTTCAGTATTACCTCGCAAAGCATACTACAGATCAGCCGCGCAGATGTGATCTGTTGACTGACTAAGCTTTGTAAGCTCAGGGGTCGCTATTTTCGCTCAGGTTATGGCCATTCATGCCACATTTCCTTATGATGGCTAGCTAAAGCGCTTAGCGTCTCAAAGAAAACCTAGAACAAATTGGAGACTCGAATGGGTAGTATGAGAAACATCAGTGTGACTCTTGGCATTGTGATGATCCTGATTCTGTTTGGCTGGATCTTCACAGCTCCTTATCTGAGCAATCAGGGACTGGGCCGGACGCCTGGTTTGATTATAGGGGGCACGCTGACCAACGCGCCTGAAGACTTCACAATCCACAATGATCTTCGAGGCCCCCTGAAATTCAAACTGGAAGGTTTTCCTTCTTTGGTTAACTACCTTTCCTGGGTCGCCCTTGAGGACGGAATTATTACAGCAACCAGGCCTGATGGAGGCTATTGGGGTGAGCGTGTCAAAGCCGGCGGCAACAAAGGTTGGCTTCGCTTGGGGAATAACACCTACAAAATGCAGGCCGTGCAGATTACCGGCGAGCAGCATCTGGACATGATGGGACAGTGGGCTGAGAAGTCCGGCAGAACCCTTGATGAGCCGCTATATGAAGGCTCAGAAGCACTCCGTGATTGGGAAGTCTATTTTTGGACGCCTGAACAGCAATAGAGTTCCTAACCTGATAAAAATCCGAACACTGTGGAGTGACTTTTCCTTGATGCCGGGGCGACGCTAATCAATTCATGCAGTGATCAGGTACCGTGTAAATAGGGAATTTGCTGTTCGCCCTGCTAATGAAAAGCGCAGTGACTCATGCTTAAATCTCCGCCTCCACTCGATGGGCTGCTTGTGATTGCTCTTGAACATGCGATTGCAGCGCCACTGTGCACGCGGCAATTGGCAGAGCTCGGTGCTCGCGTAATTAAAATTGAACGAAGAGAGCATGGAGACTTTGCTAGGAAATATGATGCCCGAGTTCGCGGCCTCTGTTCTCATTTTGTTTGGACTAATCGTTCAAAAGAAAGTTTGACGCTTGATTTAAAGCATCCTGCGGCGGCCGGAATTCTTACCCGTCTTTTAAGTCAGGCAGATGTTCTCGTACAAAACCTGGCGCCCACAGCTGCGGCGCGCATGGGTCTGGGCTTCGAAACGCTTGCATATAATTACCCGGAGCTTATTGTCTGTAACATCACCGGTTACGGGGACAAGGGGCCCTACGCCAGTAAGAAAGCTTATGATTTGCTGGTGCAGGCGGAAGCCGGTTTTCTTTCGGTAACCGGAATAGCAGAGGCGCCTGTCAAGAGTGGCATTTCCATTGCCGACATTGCTGCGGGTACGCAGGCGCACGCTGCGATTCTGGCAGCACTGTTGCAGCGTCAGCGAACTGGTTCGGGTTGTCGTATAGACATCTCCATGCTCGAAGCCATGGTGGAATGGATGGGTTTTCCGCTTTACTATGCCTACGAAGGACAGCAGGCGCCTGCTCGCAGTGGTGCTGACCACGCTAGTATTTATCCTTACGGTGTGTTCAGGTCAGGCGATGACAAACTGCTGATACTGGGTGTACAGAACGATAGAGAGTGGTTTGCTTTTTGTGAAGTAGTGCTTGGTGACAAAGCGCTTGCCGCGGATCC
>DORE01000058.1:0-2684 GCA_003514305.1 Gammaproteobacteria bacterium
CTGGTCTTGAAAACCAGCGTGTCTTCACGGGCACCGAGAGTTCGAATCTCTCCCTCTCCGTTTCTGAACACTAAAAGGTCCAGTCATTGACTGGACCTTTTTATTGTTTGCCCCCTCTCCGGCAACCATCATCGCTATGGTCTAATCATCTGAAAAGCCCCCGGGTAGTGACCCTCAAGACGCCGCAGAAGCTGCTCAAACAAGATCATTGCTAAATCCCCAAAGCAATCAATCAAGTCGTGCAGGATTCACTGGTACAGATGGCGTCAGTCCTCTTATCACTGGTCAGAACCCCAAAAAAATTATTTTGCTTAGGGGGTCGTTTTTCGTTGGCTTGTGAGCATTCCAACTAACGCTCAAGCTTGAGGACTTTTAGCTTCTTCTTCGGATCGCCAGGCATCCAGCACCTCAGGGAAATACTGTTCAATGCATCCATCACAGATTCCATGAGTGAAATTGAGATTTGTTCTTTGAGATAAATACTTGTCAAGATATATCCAATCCCCATTTGTGTCCTGAGCCTTTCGACAGTATGAACATGTCGAAATCATTTGATTTCCATGTTTATGCGAGCAAAAAGATTCAATGAGATTAATTGATTTTTTGCGCAGCTCTAAAAATGCAACCACTTGTCTTGCAAGCGCTTTCATGACATCGCATTCATTGTCAGTAAGCTGACGTGGTCTTCTGTCAATGACACATAAAGTTCCAACCCTTAAAAGCTCACTATTCTCAAGCGGAAAACCGGCATAAAGTCTTATCTTAGGATCGCCACAAACCAATGGGTTCTCATTGAAGCGAGAGTCCTGCGTGGCATCAGGCACGATTAATGGATCGGAAGTATGAATTGCATGAGCACAAAATGACCAGTCTCTAGGTGTTTCCTCAACATCAACGCCTACCTTCGACTTAAACCACTGCCTATCAGTGTCAACAAGGCTGAGTAGCGCAATAGGTGTACCGCATACAGCTGACGCAATTTTAGTTATATCGTCGTATGTCTGCTCAGGCTTGGTACCAAGAATTTTATATTCATGCAGCGCATTAATCCTCTCTGCCTCATTTACTGGGATTACGGCTGATGCCAAGCTGTTGCCTATAATTAATTCAAGATATTAGTTTTACTTCCACAATAATCAGTTCGGCAGCATAAAAGTTATCAAGCTTAAGATTGATGTAGATTGCAGGCTCAATGGCAATCATGAGCTATCGACTTAAAAAACTAATAAAAACTCCGTAACAAGGATCTTTTTGGTTGTGATCATCACCGAGACAAGACCTCAAGCGAAGACGGCAGGTCCTCCTGAAGCACGATAAAGAGTGCCTGCCTCGCAGGTGCAAGCTGAAATCATCACAACAGAAGAAAAAGCGGGTCGTTATTTCTGGCTTGAGGCCGCTGTGGCCATCAGCTCTGGAGAATGGGTCATTTTTTCCTGGATCAGCAGCAGCGATGCAAGTTACGGCTCTATTCCATGACATGCCTGTCCTGGACTCACAAGATTTCATCCAGGCTTGATTGAGACTGTTGAATCATGAGTCAGAACGTCAGTCTGCTTGCTATCAATCCCCCGACCCATGGGGGCCAGGCTCAGAAGTAAAAGCAATAATTCAAGGTTGCAGTTGATAGCCATCTTTGCTTTTTGGCAGCCAATTTTAATCCTATATTCAGTGACATTTTTAATCAGCTTTGTGGGCTATTTTATTCGCATCAGGTGATCTTAAAGCGTTCTCTTTCACGCTCAAAAATAATCGTTCATTGTTCATTTGTCTCGACTTAATTTCGCCACATCCTGTGATCCCAATTAATCCTTACGCTCCAGATTTCTCAAACTCCCATTAACGGTTGATTCACTGGTTGATGAGCCCTATGCCTCTAGGCATGCACCAATGGAACATCACTGAGTCGGGTTGTGGCGGTGCGGCCCATTCGTTCCCGCCGCATCATCCAACTCGGATGCAAGCCACAAGCAGCCCATTGGACCGTTCCCCGGCCATATCGCCGGTTGAGCTGGTCGATTGTTTGCATCAGATCGCGGCGGCGTTGATACTCCTCCTCGCTGGTCGGCACCATCAAGTGGCCCTGGAGAGTTTCGCTCCCCTGCAGGTGCTGCATCAGAACACCGGCTTTGGCCAGTTGGCGATGGGGACGAAAAATTCGATCCACCAGCGGCAGGGTTGCCGCCAGAAGTTCGGCAGTGTCGTTGCTTGGTAAGTCCAGGCGACAACTGGCGGTCTGGCTGTAAAAACCCGGAGCGAAAGGACTTGTGCGGGTGTAAACGGTGAGGGCAGCTGTCCGTTGCCTCTGCTTGCGCAGTTTCTCGGCGGCGCGCACCACATAGCTGGCCACGGCCTGGCGCAGTTCGTCGAGGCTGGTGATCGGTCTGCTGAAGCTGCGGCTCACGCAGGTCTCCTGCTTCGCTGCCGGGGCCAGATCCAGTGGTAAGCATGCCTGTCCGCGCAGTTCCCACTGCAGCCGCAACCCAACCACGCCGCACTTCGCCCGTAATTCACCGCTCGGCATATCCCGCAGCAAGCGGGCATTGCTCACGCCGCGCAGTCGGCACCAAAGGGCCAGCTTCCGGCCGATGCCCCAAACGTCTTCAATCGCAATCGTTTCCAGCCAGCCGTCTGGATCGTTGCAGCACCCCAGATCAAACAGACCCGCATGGGCAGGCACCTGTTTG
>DORE01000058.1:3022-3399 GCA_003514305.1 Gammaproteobacteria bacterium
TTGGCCAGTTTCGCCTGGCTCTTGCTGGCACCCACACCGATGGCAATCGGCAGCCCCAGGTGCTGCCGGACTGTGGCCCGAAGCTGGCGGGCCCAGCCCTGCAGGTCCCCATGTCCCGGACGGCTGATCCGTCCGAAGGCTTCATCAATCGAATAAACCTCGAGCTCTTCGCAATGGGCCTCCAGCAAGCACATCATCCGCTGACTCATGTCGGCGTAGAGGGCGTAATTGGAACTGCGTACCACCACGTTTTGCTGTTTCAGCTCCTGCCGCGCTTTGAAATACGGCGTTCCCATCGCAATACCGAGGGCTCGGGCCTCAGCACTGCGAGCCACAATGCAGCCATCGTTGTTCGAAAGCACCACCACTGGGCGTCC
>DORE01000161.1:0-7438 GCA_003514305.1 Gammaproteobacteria bacterium
AGACGGATCAAATCGTTCAACAGCATCTTCTGCTCGTCCTGCATCAGTGCTGTGGACAGATAGGTGCCTCCTAGATGATCAATCGTGCCGGGCGAGAAAATTATGAAAAAATTGGGCTGCATATTATCCCAGCGCACACTGCGGAAGTTGCTTACCTTGGCAGTTACGGTTTGCTGATTGATTTCGAATTCAAGCCGATCACCAAGACTGAGGTTAAGCCATTCAGCATAATCCTGCTCGATGGAGACATAGCCCGCCTCAGGATTTTCATCCCACCATTCGCCCGCTGTTATCAGGTTTTCCGGAGGAACTTCGTCTGCCCAAGTGACCTGGCGTCGACTCAAACGTCCTCGTACCCTGCGCCCTTCATCTGATGCCTCATCCAGTTCAGCCCTCGCGTTCTGCTCCAATGCGATGCCTGTTTCTGAAGTAAGGTCGGTGTCCTCTAGATTGGCACTTTCTGTGAGATTACCCTGATTTTCATCATCAAGACTGCCTTGCGGGTTGGGCTCATTGCCATTAATCCCCGTCACGCGGGCACTGATCAGCGGATAAAACGCATTTTTCTGAATGCCATTGCTGTCGAAAAAAGCCTGAATACCTGCAATCTGATCGCGGGCAATATTCATCATGAAGTGATTTGGGGTGTCTTCGGGCAGCTGCGCCTGCCATTCGTCGATCAGATCGGTGCGTAGCAAAGTCAAGATCAACAAGGACATAATCGTGATGGAAAAGACCATGACCTGCAAAACATTCTGACTGCGCCTACGACGCGCTGCTGTCATGGCCAGCTTCCACGCATTACCCGCTTTCATGCCGGCAGAACCACCGGATCGCAGAAATACATAAGAAACAACAGACAGCAACAGAGCAATCCCCGCAACGGAGCTGACCAGCATCAAGGTCAGCATCAGATCCTGACTGTACCAGTACACAAGAAGGACCGTCCCGAGCAGACCGAAGGCATAGGGTAGCTTGTCACTAATTTTCTGCTGACTCATGTCCTTGCGTAGAACTCGAAGCGGCGGAGTTTCTCTCAGTGCAAGCAACGGCGGTAAGGCAAAGGCAAGCAGGCAGATCAGTGCGGTCAATGCACCAATAACATAGGGCTCAATGCCAGGCTCTGGCAAGGCGACTTGCATCACGGATTCCAAAACATGCAATATGCCTTGGTGAACAACCCAGCCAACCGCCCAGCCGCTAATCACGGCGAAAGAAGCAAGTACTAGCTGCACTATCAGGTAAATAACGGAAATCTGGGATGAAGTGCAGCCTAGCGTCTTTAATATAGCAACGTAATCGAAGTGGCGCTCGCTGTAGCGTTTTGCAGTCAGGGCTATTGCCACACCCGCCAGAACTACGGCAAAAAGAGAACCCAAAAGCAGAAAGCTTTCAGCCCGGTTGAGCGCGTCAGCAACTTCCTGACTTTCGTCACGTACGTCCCGCATATAGAAGCGACCGCGCCAGTCTTCCTGGGCGCGAAACCAGGTTTCGAATTCATCCAGATCAGAACGTTGATCACTGGCAAACAGGTACCGATAGCTCACTCTGCTGCCCAGTTGCACTACATTAGTCGCCGCGACATCCCCCATATTAAGCATCAATCGAGGACCAGCGTTGTCAACCAGACTACCACCGGCACGATCCGGCTCTGTGATGATGATTTGACTGACGGTAAGTTCCGCCTCACCAACAAAGACAGATTCACCAACTTCTATATCGAGAGCCGGTAGCGCACGGGCTTCAAGCCACACTTCTCCGGGCGGCGGTCCACTCGCGATGGGGCGCCCTCGACTGAAAGCCTCTTTGGTAATAATCACCTCTCCGCGCAGCGGATATGAGTCCGTAACCGCCTTCACTGCTACCAGCAGGCTTCCCGAGTCAGAAAAAGCCATTGAGACAAAGGATAATGTTTGGGCAGTACGCAAACCCCGGGACTGACCTTCTGCCAACACCGACTCAGGAAGCTCTCCACGGCCACTGACAATACGATCAGCTGCAAGCATATTTGCTGATTCTAGCAGAAGAGCCCGCTCAAGCCGGTCGGTGAATAAAGCGATTCCAGTGACGGAAGTCACTGCCATTACAAGCGCAATGAATAACAACCGCAATTCCCCTCCCTGCCAATCGCGCCAGAGTAACCTGAGCGCGACTTTCAGAAGGTTGAGATTAATCCAGCCTGCCGGCATCGGGTCTGACAGGCGATTTTCAGGCAACGACCCTCTCCCCTTCGGTGGGACCTGTATCCGAAGCAATCTCTCCCGCCACTAGCTTAATGGTTCTGCCACAACGCTCAGCGAGTTTCACATCATGCGTCACTAACACAAGGGTTGTAGAAAACTCACGGTTAAGATCAAAAAGTAATTCAACCACCCGTTCGCCAGTCGCCGTATCCAGATTACCTGTCGGCTCATCAGCGAACAAAATCCTCGCCTGAGTCGCGAATGCCCGAGCGATGGCAACCCGCTGCTGTTCACCACCGGACAGTTGATTGGGATAATGATGGCAGCGCTCCTGCAGACCCACTCGCATGAGGAGCCGCTCAGCTTTTTCACGTGCCAATGAGTCGCCCTTGAGTTCAATCGGTAGCATGACGTTTTCCAGGGCCGTCAAACTGGGGAGCAGTTGAAACGATTGAAACACGAAGCCAACCAGCTGACGTCTCAGCATCGCTCTCTGCTCTTCGTCCATTGCAGAAAAATTCTTGCCGGCAAGCAACACATCTCCGCTAGACGCGCCATCAAGTCCAGCCATGAGGCCGAGCAAAGTCGATTTACCCGAGCCTGAGGCGCCAACGATAGCAACCACTTCGCCTTCTGTTATCCGTAGGTCTATACCCTTGAGGATGGTAAGCAACCCTTCGCTAGTATCGACGCTCTGGGTGAGCCCTCGGGTCTCAATCATTTGATAGTGCTCCATTTAGACGGCGCGATTCCAAACGGCACCTTGAGAGGCAGTATCTTACTGGGAAGAGCCGTAGTCTGCTATATTTAGGGCGGCACGTTTGGGCAAAGACGATGACTGTCTGCCAGAATTTGGTTCGCCATGCTTATACGCTGGTGCCATTCCAATAGATTAGCCGTCAGTGACCACTCTCTGCAACAAGGGAACCTGCTCGCGAGCCATTGCGAAATACCTGTTGGCAACAACAATACTGCCGATTTGGAGCTCCGTTTTCATGAAAAATCTCAGGCTTACGATTTTATCCAGACTAATAAGTTTCTCACTTACAGTAATCTTTACCGGCGTTGCATGTGGAGAACACCGACCCACAGAGAGCACGTTATTGGTTTTTGGCGACAGCCTCAGCGCAGCTTACGGTATCGAAGAAGAAGACGGCTGGGTAAATCTTCTGGCTGAGAGATTGGCAGTAGAAAATCTGCCCTTCGTCGTCGCCAATGCCAGCGTGAGCGGAGAAACCTCCCTCGGAGGGCTGGCAAGATTACCTGCCGCACTAGAGGAGTTCCAGCCGACTGTTGTAATCCTCGAACTTGGAGGCAACGACGGACTTCGAGGTCTTCCGCTCAACGTATTAAAGGACAATCTCACGACAATGGTTGAAATTTGTCTAGCGGCAGATGCAGAGGTACTATTGGTTGGGATTCAGATTCCTCCAAACTACGGACCGCGCTACACAGAACCCTTTTACTCACTGTTTGGTGAGGTCGCGGAAGGCTTCAACTTACCCTTTGTCCCTTTTCTGATTGACGGTATTCCGCAACAACCACAATTGATGCAAGAGGATGGCATCCATCCAAAGGCAGAAGCGCAGTTTATGATCCTAGAAAATGTCTGGCCAGCCCTGGATCAAATGCTGCGCACGAGCGCCGAATAGCGGTTTAAGTGCAGCTCAATGTTGTCTGAGAGATCAAGCTAAAGCCTGAAGTCGCATACATTCAACCTTGCTCACGAAAATTGATCACTAAATCGACTAGCGCGCTGCCAATGTCCTGATTGCGAAAGTATTGAAAAATGTCAATGCGTTTTAAGCAAAAGTATACACTTGAGGCGAGCCAAGCGAGCACACCGCTATTTCCAGAGTGCTGTCTGTAAGGTCTTTTATGGATGAGAGCTAACGTTAGGCGAAAGTGTTTGCACCACTGTCCACTTAAATGATCATACTTGGTCTCACAGTACTATGAATCACACGACTTTGCTTTTGTCCCACTACAATTAAAATTACTCAAACAATCAAATTTTTAGCCATATGGGTGATATTAATATATCGAATATTCCAAATTGGCACAGGCATCAAAGTCAACTTTCGTCTTTGAACTCTGCCGGCCGCACTCAAAGCATCATCAGATCCGCCGTTCAGCCTAATCCGAGCGGTCAGGTTTCAGAAAAACGAGCATAAGTGCGGAAGCTAGATTGCAAGCCGCAATGACTAGTAAGGAGAGGTCGTAATTACCGGCGAAGTCATAATAGCTGGCCACCAGGATAGGGCCCAACGCTGACATTCCAAACGTAAAAGGCATAGCGGTCGAACGCACTGATCCCAAGTAGCGCCTGCCAAACACAGAGGCCCAAATGACTTCTTGCAAAGGCAGCAAACCGCCCCAGCCGATACCCATGAGCAAGAAACCACCATACACCCAGAAATCAAGCTGCTGACCGATGCTCCAGACAATAACAATAATGGAAATGCCGGTGACAGCTGCTCCGAGACCCGCGAGCTTTCGGGCATCGTATCGGTCGATCATGATGCCCCAGAAGGGTTTGCTCAGAAAGGCAGGAATTGAGGCCAGGGAAATCATCGAAGAAGCCACCAGTCGAGAATAGCCGGCATCGGTCATCAACGGAATCGTTTGGGTTAGCATGACGGTAATTGAAATCTGAAAAAGTCCGAACGCTAAGACGAGAAAATAGAAGCTGAAGGTGCGCATCGCTGCAGCACGGGTCATGGAATTATTGTAATCCCTCTGCGCGGCAGCACCTTTGCCCGCAGCGACATCTTCACTGTTGTGGCCATCGGGATGCAGGGAGTAATCTTCAGGCCGGCGGCGAACCAACAATGCTGCAGGCAAGGTCATCAGTAGTGATATCAAGCCCAGTATTTGCCATGATTGGCGCCAGCCAAAACTGTCTACAAGCATGGTTGCAACTGGCGGCAAGATAATTCCTGCGAGCGAAATGCCCATGCCAGCCAGAGCAACGGCTTTGCCGCGCTTCTCGACAAACCATTTCCCGAGCGTCACGTTAACAGATAGATTGCCAATCATCGCAGATCCTGCAGTGAGAAGCAGGCCGTTAACAAAGAGCCATTGCTCTAAATTATTAATTTTGGCAAGGCCGAACATTGACAGAGCCAGCACCAAGGAGCCCGCAATAATGAACGGTCGGCCTCCATGTTTGTCAATTCTGGCACCAATAAGAAATCCGGTTACGGCAAAAACGAGCTGCCCAATAGAGCGGCTGGCAGTGAAATCCGCTCTGGTCCACGCAAATTCTTCAGTCATAGGTATGAGGAAAGCACCCACCACATAGTTTGCCATGCCAACAGCGACAAACTGGGTAAAAAACCCAGCTACAACGATCCAATAGCCATAATAGATGCGCGACATCAGGAAACTTAAGGTTTTACCGGGAGGCGGAAAGCGGATAAGTCTATTCGATTGACTCAAAAGAGTAAAAAGAGGCCCGATTGCTTGCTCTTAAATAAGGGTGAAACATGGCTCCATACTGAAAAAAATAAACCATAGCTTCAAAGCTGTTTTCAGTAATAATGAGTCTCGGACACTTCTCCTGCACAAATGGCGAGATACTCCCCGATAACAGATTCGAGCCCGTATTGAATCAACTCAACCACGAGCGCATGTCCGATCGAAACTTCCAAGACCTGAGGAATCTGTAAGAATTTGCCAAGATTTTTGATGTCCAAATCATGACCTGCATTTACGCCAACTCCAAGCTCCTGAGCGCGCGCAGCTGTTGCCCGATAAGCCTCAAAGAACACATGTTCAGACTCTAGACCAAAGTGATGAGCAAAATCCTCAGTGTAGAGCTCAATCCGATCAGCACCCACCTGCTTCGCACTCACAACCGTTTCTGGATCAGGATCAAGAAAGATGCTGCTTCTTATCCCAGCGCTTCTCAGGTCAGCTAAAACGTTCGTCAACAGTTCTTTATTCTCTGACACGTTCCAGCCATGATCAGACGTCAGCTGGCCAGGTTCATCAGGAACAAGGGTACACTGCGCTGGCCGGACTGCCAGCACAAGCTCCATGAATTGACTCGAAGGATATCCTTCAATGTTAAACTCAACATCTGGATGAAGCTCGAGAAATCCAGCCAAATCAGAAACATCCTGCCGAGTCACGTGCCGCTCATCTGGCCGCGGGTGCACGGTAATGCCTTTTACCTTGAGATTGACAAGCTTGCCGACAAAATCGCAGAGATTGGGAAAATCCCGGCCGCGAGAATTGCGCAGTAGAGCAATTTTATTCACGTTAACACTTAACATTGTCATCGCTATTTCTCCTCAGCCAGAGGCAACTCCACCGCGGAATCTTTGGCGGTCAGAAAGTCCATGGCGATTTGTTGAAACACCTGAGGCTTATCGGCGTGCAGCCAGTGCCCTGCCCCCATAATGGTTTTTACGTCTGACTTGGGAAAATAAGCCAGTGTCTGTGTCCGATGCTTCGATTGAATATAGGCTGACTCGGCGCCTTTAACAAACAAGGTCGGCTTTTGAAACACTGAGTTATTGTCAGGCATTTCACGAAGTGCATCGTAGTGCCTCTCGATCGCAGGTAGATTCAACCGCCAGCGATAACCACCCTCGGGGCTGCGAATTAGGTTTGTCAGAACGAATTTTCGCGTAGGTTCATCTTTAATATAGCGCCGCAGGAAGATTTCTGCTTCACCGCGGCTACCGAGACTCTCCAACTTTAGTCCTTTCATGCCTGCGATCACCTGCATGTGCCCGTCTGCTCGCGCCGGATAGGTAATCGGCACAATATCCACGACCAAAAGCCGTTTGACTCGAGCCGGAGCCGTCAGCGCTAGTTCCATTGCCACTTTCCCCCCCATCGAGTGGCCCAGCAAATGGCAGCTTCTTATATTCAAGTCATCAAGGAGGTCCAGCACATCCTCCGCCATCTCGGGATAGTTCAGCCTATTCGCGTGAGGAGAGCCGCCATGATTACGGAGATCCACCCCAAAGACTGCAAACTGCTGAGCCAGTTGCTTACAGTGCCAACTCCAATTCGACAAACTGCCGAACAAGCCATGCAGGACAAGCAAAGGCAATCCTGAGTCTGAGTATTGCTTGTAGTGTAGCTTCAGGGAGTTCAATCTATTTCAGCTCTGACAGAATGTTCACCACATCCTCGTGATGCGTTTTAGTTTTAACTTTATCCATTATATGAACCACTCTGCCTTCCTTATCGATAATGAACGTAGTTCGAATTACGCCCATAAATTCACGACCCATAAA
>DORE01000161.1:7729-52676 GCA_003514305.1 Gammaproteobacteria bacterium
AATACCCATATATTCACGACCCATAAATTTCTTTAAGCCCCAGACTCCGAATTTGTCCGCCAACGCATGATCCTTATCTGACAAGAGGGTAAAGTTCAGCCCCTCCTTCTCTTCAAATTTTTTTAAGCGTGCTACCGGATCAGGACTTACACCCAAAGCGACCGACTCGAGCTGCTCAAGCGATCGCAGAGAATCACGTAAGCCGCAAGCCTGTATGGTACAACCAGGCGTTAAAGCCTTGGGATAGAAATAGAGCACGACATGCTTTTCCCCTTGAAAATCCTTCAGGGAAATTTTGTTGCCATTCTGATCTGTTAACGTGAACGCTGGTGCCAGGCTTCCTGGCTTCGGCATACCCATGAATGTTTTACCTCTCTTTGTGGACGATAAAGCCTCGGGTGAGATTGGATCGTACGCGCATTATAACGGGCCAAGCCTTGCGCATGGTAATATGTGTTAATGACAAGCCGACCTCGCTCGATCGTTGTGCTCACCGGCGCAGGTATTTCAGCTGAATCAGGTATAGAGACCTTCCGCGCTGCCGAGGGTCTGTGGGCCAATCATCACGTCGAAGATGTAGCAACGCCGGGAGGTTTTGCGAAAAACCCACAATTGGTGTATGAATTCTATAATCAGCGCAGGCGACAACTGCTATCGTCTGAGATCTCGCCTAACACCGCCCATTCGGCGCTGGCAAAGTTCGAGCATGAATTCGATGGGAAATTTCTCCTGGTCACTCAAAACGTCGACAATCTACATGAGAGGGCTGGCAGCCAGAATCTAATTCACATGCATGGTGAGCTGTTGAAAATGCGTTGTCTCAATTCCAGGCTGGTCTTCGATGTCGGCACAGATTTTGACTACGACACGCACTGCCGCTGCTGTGGCTCAGCCGGAAATCTGCGCCCGCATGTGGTCTGGTTCGGTGAAATGCCGTTACAAATGAACCGCATCAACACGGCATTGGAAAACTGCGACATGTTCGTCTCCATCGGCACCTCGGGCAATGTCTATCCCGCGTCCGAATTTTATCAAACCGCAAAAATCAGAAAAGCCAGTACTGTTGAACTTAATCTTGAGCGGACAGGCTCATCGTTTGACCAGCACGTCTGTGGGCCGGCTACAGAATCCGTCCCGCAATTTTTCGAGAGCCTGCTCCGCTCTTGAGCGCAATCCGATGCAATTGGGGTAACAATTATGCTTATAAAAGTACTCAAACCCTCTGCAACCGTCCTGGTGGTGCTAATCTGCATGGGAGTCGCGGGCTATGTGGCAACGGGTCCCGAGAGACCTGACTCTGAATCAGCTAGCGCCGCCTGGCTGGAGCCCGGAGCTTATCAGGTCGGCCACGCAGAATTGATCTTCGTCGATGACACCCGGCCTACCGAAGAAAATAGGGGAGTCGCCGCCAAACCTCAGCGGACCTTGCCGACGACCGTATGGTTCCCAATAGAGCTCGAGGCTGACCTGCCTCTGATCATTCATAGCCATGGTGTTGTCTCGAATAGAAAGGAGATGGTCTATCTGGCGAAGGCTCTGGCCAGTCATGGCTACCTCGTCGCAGCCACAGACTATCCCCTGACCTCCGGTTCAACCGCAGGTGGCGCAAACGCAAAAGATGTGGTGAACCAGCCCGCGGACATCAGTTTTCTCATCGATTCTCTCCTCGGATTGCGCGACGAGCATAAGCCTTTCAGTGGCCGCATTGACGATTCGCGCATCGGGCTGAGCGGATATTCCCTCGGCGGCCTGACAACCTATCTTGCCACCTACCACCCCGCCTGGCGTGATTCACGCATCGCTGCAGCGCTTGCTATCGCCGGCCCGTCAGCCATTTTTGCGCCTTTGTTTTTTGAGACCACACCCATACCGGTGCTCGCAATCGCCGGCACGTCCGACGCGCTCATCGAACATGCACGAAATGCAGCTGATCTGGGGGCACGTGCCCGGAACATCTCAGTCATCACCATTGAGGGCGGCACTCATCTTGGCTTCATTGGCCTTGCCGATCCTGCATTTCGGTTTATGGACAATCCAGACACTCTGGGATGCACCGCAGTGATGGCGGTTCTGGACGAAAATCCGAATGAGCCATTCGAGACCATGGGTAATCCCGCTGACGGTATCGACTCTGCGCGTGACCTGCCCGGAATATGCGATTACGGCTATGCGGCAGCCGCACACCCGGGTAGGCAGCAAATGATCACGGAAATCGCCACACTCAGTTTCTTTGAATCGGTATTCAGCATGGTTCCGGCGCGACGAGAGCAAGCCAGGAATCAGCTTACAAAGCACCTCGCGGCTGACTTTTCAGAAGCTTTTTTTAAACCGGCGCTGACACGCGGCCTCTGAATCACACAATCAGTGTCAGAGTTTCCGGGAGCAGGCACTGGCTGTCATCGCAAAGCTGCAGCACCACAGTCAGACTGACCCTGAATGGCGCTGCGCCGTTACACCGAACACGACGCGCCTGGAGCTTGACGCGCAGCGAATCTCGATAAATCGCAACAGCCCTTGAACGCACCGTCACGCAGTCTGTTGCCTCTGGAAACAACGAGGAGTCGATTTCCCAGTCAGATTCCTCACTCAGCGAAACCGTCAAGGGGACAAAGGCACCGGCTTCTTGCTCAGCTGGAGTCTGAGGCGCGGTAATATGCCAAGGACTCAAAATACTGAAATCCACATCGATCTCTACCTTATCCTGATTGCCTTTCTCCTGAGCTCGACCAGATTCCGCCCTCGCTGTGATTTCTTTGTGTGCGAATACTCTGACTCGACCGCCTCCGGCGTATTGCAGCAACCCTCGCGAGCCCTGCTCTCTGCCGGCGATCAACCTAATCAGAGAGCATTGACTTATCGGGTTCTCATTGATGGCCGCAGCCAAACTTGCCAGGGCTTTGTCAAAAACCGCCCGAACAGGCATCACCGAGAATACCTCCGGAACGCGGGCGAGTCTTAGATCGATGGCATGCAGACTTTCAAGCATAGCCGCGACTGGCGACAGCGTCGCACCATCTGCAGAATTGCTCGATCTGACCAGCTTCGGGCCAGCCTGCTCGCGAGGCGCAAGACAGAACCTTTGATCATTCGTGTCCCAGAACTCTTCAATTACCCGGGCCGTCAAAGCACAAGCCTTGCTAAGATATTTCGACTTGTCAGTAACGTCATACAGGCTGATCAGGGCCCCTATCAGATTGCTGTAGTCCTCAAGCTGTCCCGTAATCGACACCACTCCATGCAGAGAGATGCGTTTTAATTCACCGCTGGCCTGGAGATTGTCGTCCAACATTCGCTGTACCGATGACTCGGCTGATGCTAGCCAGCTGACCGCTTCAGCAAACGGCAGAATTTGGCTCGCCCAGACAAGGGTCGTCGCCATTTGAGCACACCAGCTCACAATCAGCTTATCGTCTTGCAAAGGATGCTCACGCTGCTCACGAACCTGGTAGAGCCGTATCAGCACTGCGTCCAGATCGCGATAAAAATCTGGCCCATATTCTCGAGCAGACACCGCCAAAGGGGCGGATAAATTTAGAATATTAACGCCCTCAAAATTTCCTCTCGGAGTCACGCCGAACAACCTAATAGCCAACTCCGCCTGAGCCGGAGACAAGCATTTTTCAAGCTCGCTCTGACTCCAGGTAAAAAAGGCACCCTCCTCTCCCTCGCTGTCTGCATCAGTGGCTGAGAAATAGCCACCTTGTTCGATTTGCATATCCCGCAATACGTAATTGCAAGTCTGCCGGGCAACCCGCGCAAAGAAATCATTTCCGGTCAATTGATAAGCTTGGAGATAAATCAGACCCAGTTGTGCCTGGTTGTAGAGCATTTTTTCGAAGTGGGGAGTCAACCATTCCTCATCCACAGTGTACCGATGAAAACCGCCGCCGACCTGATCATAAATTCCTCCGCGACCCATGCCTTCCAGAGCTCGCTCGACAAAGCCCAGCGCCGCCCCCTCATCCCGGCGCATTACTTGGTCCAGCAGAAAGAGCAGAATGGGCTCCTGCGGAAATTTCGGCGCGCCGGCCAGCCCCCCCAGACTGCGATCCTCTCGCTGCAGAAGGGCTTTTATCGCGTTTTCCACCACGCCTGTCTGGAGGGTCTCCTGCGGCTTGCGCTCACATAAGATCTTATTGATCGCCTGGTAGAGACTGTGGGCATTCCTTTCCAGTTCGGCCCGCTGGCTTTGCCAGGCACCGCAGACCTGTTCCAGCACCTGTATGAATGAAGGTGCTGGAAAATAGGTAGCCCCGTAAAATGGTCTGCCGTCAGGCAAGAGAAAATTCGACATGGGCCATCCCCCATGTCCGGATACCAGCTGCACCCCTGTCATAAAGATTTCATCAAGGCCAGGGAATTGCTCTCGATCCATCTTGATGCTTATGAAATGCTGATTGAGCAGCTTGGCAACTTCTACATTATCGAAACTTTCCACCTCCATCACATGACACCAGTGACAAGTGGAATAACCGATAGACAGAAAAATCGGCTTGTCTTCTGCCTCAGCAGCAGCGAACGCCTCATCACCCCAGGGGAACCAGTTCACTGGATTATGCGCGTGCTGCAACAAATAGGGTGAGTCTTCTTGGATCAGCCGGTTAATGAATATCGCTCGGCCTTCGGCGTCGAGGTGTTCAGTCCGCTTGTCATAGGTGCCCTCCCTCCGCGCTTCAAGCTCACGCAAACGGGGTTCCAGAGTCGCCGTATCATTTGTCGTAGTCATAATGATTCTGTACTGCCTCAACCGTTAATCAAATTTGCGAGCTGCTCTGAGAAGCTGGGCGACCAGCGCTGTCCACTGCAGAACAAATGATCCTAGCTTTCAGAATCGGAAGAGCATCCTGATCAAGCAGGATTGACTTCTCAAACACCAGCGGAGTCGGGAGCGCTGCTTTCGCGGTGACCTAAAATTCAACGCCCGCCCGGAGCGATTCGCGGTAATCCAGCTCGGCCCAGACCACCAAAATAAGGCTGCCCTGCATCTCACATTCGTAATCTTTTGCTTTGAGGCTCAGGCAAAAAGACATGACGAAGTTGAGTCTCAGAGCTCACTGGTAGGCTAGCCTGTTTTGGTCCGCCCCGTTAGCCGTGGTTGTGATACGGCATAGTTCATCATTTTAGCAAAGCACTTTCTCCATGAAAAATTGCCCGTAGACTGAGAAGGATGGTCAACGTCTGCTCGACAAAGCTCGTGCCGTTGAAAGCTATCGGAACGGCGCTTGTGCGCGGTCTGTGCGCGCTACGGATCTACAGACCGGTGGATAAAACGAAGAGATTGATGCAGAATCAGTCGCGTCATCACTCACGCTCAGTAGGCAACCCTATGAATCCAACTCGCTGTTTGCTCGACATTTTGGCGCTCACTGCTGTTTGCGTGAGCACTCAATCAATCGCTGATCATCATGGGGAGGCAGAGGCAACGACCCTCCAGAGTCTTGTCGCCGGCGATCACCGCAGCGCAGACAACATCGCCCGAAACGCCTCGCGCCATCCAGTTGAAACACTGCAATTTTTTGGCCTACAGGCCGATACCACCGTCATCGAAATCCTGCCCTCCACCGGATGGTACACGGAGATTATCGCTCCCTATGTCCGGGACAAGGGTAAGTATTATGCGGCACACTTTTCACCTAATGCCGCGCGGGCCTTTATGCCAAGAATCAGAGGCCTATTCGAGGAAAAAATCTCCAACGATCCGGAAAACTATGGGCGCATCACCGTCAGGTCACTGAATCCACCGCATGAAGTCATTATTGCCCCCCCGGCAAGCGCCGATATGGCTCTGACCTTCCGTAACGTGCATAACTGGATCATGGCTGGACAGGAGCATGAATTCTTCGCGGCTTTTTTCGCTGCGCTGAGGCCCGGCGGCACGCTGGGTGTCGTCGAGCATAGGGCCAGACCCGATGCCAGCATGGACGTTATGGAAACCACGGGATATGTGACCGAGGCCTACGTCAAAGAGGTGGCTGCAGCGGCAGGGTTTGAGTTTGTTGAATCTTCTGAAATAAACGCCAACGCCAAGGATGATACTGATCATCCAGAAGGTGTTTGGAGCCTGCCGCCCACCTACAGAATGGGCGAGGCCAACCGCGCTGATTTTACCGCGATCGGGGAAAGCGACCGCATGACACTCAAATTCATCAAACCACGAAACTGATCCAAACTCAGGACGTTGCTTTGGACCGACAGAAAGCCGCCGCTGAAGCACTTTCCTAAAGCCGCGTCCTCAGGGCACTAGCCCCTTTCTCCCCTAAAGTGGTGAGCACGGTCTGGACAGACCTAGCCTCGCCCATGAGCGATAATGATGTCATGCGCTGCAATGCACGCAGAAGTCGGTTTGAGCAGCACCTCGTTTAGACACTCGGCAGACCGATAGATTTTGCCCTGTCCTCCCCGAAAGAAGCCCTGGCAACGCGAGCCGCGCTGGGCGGTTTATTGGTGGGAATTTACAGTTTAAGTGTCGCCATCAGCGAACAGTCGGTGTTTCGTTACTATCAGGTCACGCGGCGTCTCACATTCCTCGCGAGTGGCGATTTCGCCAATCAGGTTAAGGCATACAAAACCGAGGGTTCAACCGGCACCTGCCATTGCAAAGGTCTTGAACCTTTAGGCCGAGCCATGCGCCGCCGTCATGGCACTCGAGAACGCCAGTGAGGCAGACTAGTTTACTGATCTGATCTCGAATTCAAGATGCTCGAATGCCAACCATGCGTCCTGATTCAAAAGTTCCTCGCCGACAGAAACAGCAACCGCATACAGCTGATAGACACCAGTCGGCACACTGCTGTCGAGCACGGTATCAACAAGCCTGACACTGAACCCTTCGCGCAAATCGACATTCTCCACCAGCGGTACTAGTGCACCGGGCAACAGCTTGTTTTCAGGCGACGCAAAAGACGCCAGTGCGCCGTCTGGAAGCGCGATCACAACATAAAAATCGGCAGACTGACTGCCCGCGCTATGCACGTTCAAAGACAAGTGCTCGCCCGGTTGAAAATCCTGTTGATTCAGGACCAGCTCAGCGGTCGCATCGGCCTCGACTGCTATGGGCCTCTCACAAACACCCGGCCCGCCCTCCGGGACTGCCTCCAGACTGTTCAGGAAAGCCAGCAAGTCGGTCAATTCTGCAGCAGTCAGACTGGAAGTCGTGCCGTGCAGGTCACTGGTATTCATGGCCGAAAACATGATTTCTAGAGATGCCGCAGACCCGTCATGGAAGTAGGGAGCAGTCCGATTGACACCACGAAGTGAAGGCGTATTGAACAGCAACCCTTTGCGCTCAAGGAGGCCCTTTCCGGTATTCACATAATGTCGGAGCCCATCGGTGTAAGTTGGTGGGATATGGCATCGGGCACAGCCGACTGCCTCAGAGCTGAACAGCATCTGACCCTGCAACGCGGATGCTGACATTGAAATATTTGCCTGCTCAAACTGCAGGCTCGCCAGATACAGCGCCAGATCATCGAGGTCCTGAGAACGCCCCTGATTCGCCGGCGCCTGATCACAGGCCGGTTCACAGTTGCTTGAGCCGGAAGTGAGTCCGATTCCAGCCTGAATGACGCGCACAGCGAGTTCAACGTCATGCAACTCGTCAAGATCACCACTCCAGTGAAACGGCGGCGTGTCCGCCACTCCCAGCAAACTTGGCGAATTTCGGGGGCCATCTGCAAAAAACCAGGTTCGCCCATCGTGTTCACCATCAAAATGACAGGTCGCACAGGCAATCCAGTTATCCCGAGCCAGTTCTGGTCGGCTGGAATCATTGAAGAGCCTCTTGCCATTCAGTAAAGACTGAGACAGTGGGATGGCCGTGCTTTGCACTTCGTCAGCGATCTGCAGCGTCCCGGCGTCAATGACAGAAAGCGTGCCGGACAGGGTATTGTTGACGAATATCCGATTGCTGACCGGATCAAAGGCTAGCCCCCGAGGATTTGCCCCCACTTTAATGTTGGCCAAGCCTCTGGAAGTTGCCAGATCGATGACAGACACGTCATTGCTCGCGCTGTTCGCTACAAACAATCTGTCGCTGGAGTCCATCACCGCGTCGAGTGGTATGCCAACCGGCTGATCTACAACATCCAGAGCCAGTCGACTGGCTCTCATTTCAGTTCTACTCGACAAATCGAGAGACGTCACCACGGGAAAAACAGTGGTATCAAAAAGCAGCGACTGGTTAGCGTTGTTGGAAAATGTTTGTGGCAAATACGCCCTGTGCCGGGCGTCGTCCAGAACCAGCGATTGGGAGATATTTGCACTTGAATTGACGTTAACCTTATCTGTTACCAGCATGCGTTCAGTATCAATAATACTCACGTCGCCGGTAAAAAAATGCGTCACGTAGAGAAGCCCGGACTCGGCGTCTAGACGAAGACCTCTGGGGTCAGAATCAACGTCGATCGTGAGAAGCGGCAGAAAACTGGACAGATGGATGACCGACACAGAATCCGATTTCTGATTAGCTACATAGATATAGCTGGCGTCACTGACCACGCCGAACGGCGCAGCGCCGACCGGTACGCAGCCCGCCAGCGAATCCGATTCCAAAGCAATTACTTCCAGCGTATTGGACTGCCTGCTGGTGACAAAGGCCGTTTTACTGCTGCTGTCAATCGATATTGTCTGTGGAATCCCCGGGATGGAAACTTCCGCTCGTTTGCGGATTCCACTCCGAATATCGAATATGGAAACGGAGTGCGAGTCCGGATTCACGGCAAGTAATTCAGCAGCGGCGTCCGACAGCGCCAGAGAGCCACTTTGTGCCAGAGCAACACCACGGTGTAGAAACAACACCGCAAGAATAAACGATACCCGGACAGATATTCCGAGAGATACGCTGAATTTATTGTACTGACCGTCAAACAGCTCGAACAACACCATTGCTGCTAAATTCTATTGAAAGAGGATGACTTTCTAACCGCCATTCTAGAGCATAAGACCGAAAAGAATAAGACACAGCCCATAATTGGACCAGGAGCTTTCTTAGTCCCTTTAGTGCGGACAATGCATAGGGAGGGGTCAAGCAATCCTCCGTTATATTGCCTTGGGAATAGTTTCCGAACTCCGCCGCACTTCGCCAGCCCAACCGGGAATGGGTTATCATGTCACACACCGTGTCAGTCAGCATCACTCTGGCTAAACGCAACCGTCGTTGAATAACGTCATTTATTATGACGTGGGAAAGCTGCAGGAGGCACTGCGCCATGAGTCTCAACATTGAATTCCATTATGATTTCGGAAGCCCTAACACCTATTTTTGTCACCGCCTGATTCCGGGTATAGAGGAACGCACGGGCGCACAAATCAATTATTGCCCAGTGCTACTGGGCGGTATTTTTAAGGCCACTAACAATCGCTCTCCCATGGAACAGTTTGCCGAAGTCAAAAACAAGAACGAATATCAGGCACTGGAAATGAAACGCTTCATTGCGCGCCATCACTTTTCAGACTACCGGTCCAACCCTCACTTCCCAATAAATACTATCAATCTGATGCGAGGCGCCGTATACGCCAGCCATCAGGACTACTACAAGCGCTATATTGAGGCCATGTATCGGTGTATGTGGGAACAGGGCAAAAACATGGCGGACCCGGAAGTGATAGCCGAATCATTGAGCGAGCATGGCCTGCCCGCCGACGAAATTGTAGCGGCGATGCAAAACCCTGCGATCAAACAGGAACTCATAAGCAACACAAGCCGCTCGGTAGAGCGTGGTGCGTTCGGCTCACCAACTTTCTTTGTCGGGGATGAAATGCTTTTCGGTAAAGACCGGCTGCTTGAACTCGAAGAAGAAATCGTTAGCCAGATGCGCTAGGCGACTTACTCTGCTCGGTCAAAGTACCTAACCAGTTCGATTGGCTCGCGAAATGAATCTGGCTGGATCGTCATTTCAATGCGCAGCCGATTGCCGTCAGACTCGAGGCTGTAGATTTCGATGGTAAACCCACCGTCTCTTGGTCGCCCTTCCACCACCAGCGAGTTGTCCTCGAACAGCCCCGAGGAAAAATCGGTGCCACCTTCACTGTAGAAGCCAGTCGCCGAAGCACGGCGGCGACGGCCATCTGAATGAAATACCCGCTGGAAATTCTCGTCATAGGTGAACCGAAGCTCGGGCTCGTTCACCTCAATGCTTAAGACATCATCAAAAGAGATGCGGTCATAGAGCTCATGCTCCGGCGGACCGCCGCGGTAAAAATCCTCCTGACGATTGAAAAATCCCCGGCTGCCCTTGCCGCCACCCGCTTCAATGGCCTTTTCCACTTGATCGTCTGTGTTGTCGCTCAGCTCATCATTTATTACCCAACGACCTGACAGACCCGTCCGTATTTCTGGTGCCTGCGCCGAAGCAAGGGCTGTCGATACAGCAACAAATAAGCTGGTGAGCAGCGCTATAAGCAGGCATTTTGTAGGCATAGCAAAGTTGCGAAACGGCAATGAACCTTGTCATTCAATCCGGTTTGACATGAAAGTTCAAGTCTGGGATTTCAGCGCTATTCCGTCTGATTCGCAGGCGAAGCAAAGAAAATACTGCAATCATCAACCAGACGTTGGGCCGCGATAATCACCAGCATGAACAGCAACAGGTAATACACCGGAAAAGCGACCAACGCATCAAGGAAAATCTGCTCATTGAGTATTTGCCCTTCACCT
Organism: Gammaproteobacteria bacterium; assembly: GCA_003514305.1. GTDB lineage: Bacteria > Pseudomonadota > Gammaproteobacteria > Pseudomonadales > Pseudohongiellaceae > UBA9145. The sequence goes on from DORE01000161.1 coordinate 18,384, forward strand.
TGCGCATCCTGACGATGTCGCAGCGTTGCCACCAGCGTTGTATATAGCAGGCTTGCTGTCCCTAAACCGAGATTCAGCGCCAGTCCCTTAAAGCTGAGCACGGTCGCGCGAACCTGCGAGTCGGCCTCTCGGTTTAGATAGTAGCTGGCTTGGAACTGCACCATGCCCATCATCGCAAATGCCCCGATGGCAAATAAAACGCCCACAAAAGGTAAGGCATAACTGATTCCGATCAGCCCTGCCATGAGTACCACGGACAAAAACAGGAAATTAAACAGAGGGGAGTGCTTGCTAACCAGAATCCGTGAAATGGTCGCGTTAAGGATGCCGACCAAAGACATCCCGGCCCCTATGAAACCGAACCAGGAAACCGGAATGTCGATCAGCCGGTAGTACTCACTGGCCAAAACCACAAACTGGCGAGCCACAGAATCCAGCGCCAATGCTGCCAAAATAACGAACAGCACGAAGCGGTGATTCACTGTCCAGGTGGCCACCCGGGAAACCTGGCGGAAGGGTTCCAGAAGAGAGTCCTTCGACGATGCCTTGTCCAGCGCCTTATCTATTTCAAGGTCATGAAAACCGAGCGCTGTGATCAGCACCAGGCAAGCGGTAGCAAGTGTCAACATCACCGGCAGCCGAACAATAACAGAATCTTCAAGCATCCAGCCGGCATTCAGCCAGGCCAAACACCGGTTAACGACTGACGGGTCATAGGCTAACGCGCCCAGAATCATTGTGGTGGAAAACCCGATTGAAACAACCCATGTTGTCCGCTCAAGAACTTTTGGCCATTCAGCCTCCCGACCCAGCGATTTAAGTGAATCGTAGGCCAGTGCTTCATCGGCACCGCTGGCAGCCGCTTCCGACAAACCGGAGCAAATTCTGTTCAGCAGAAACACGATAAACAGCAGCGGAGAAGCGCCCAGTGGGACAAAGACAAGCAGTGCCATCTCCAGAACCATCAGCAGCGCGGCAAATACAAGCAATCGCTTATGCCCGATAATGTCGGCCAAGGCACCTGATGGCACTTCGGCAACTACTATACTTAACGCCCAAACCATATTCAGCAGCGCGAACTGCTCCAGCGTCAGACCATAATCGAGAAACAGCACGGTAAAGACCGGATAGTAGAAACGGGCTGTATAGAACAGGCGAAAAACAGTGAAACGCCGGACGTTCCCTTCGAGCCACGCGGCGCTATCCGAATTCAGGTTCATCGGCCTGGAGAATCACGCAGGTTGCAATGCCGTCACTTGATTTTTCTCCGACGCCAGTCAGCAATCGCCCTGCCGATTTCATCTGGCGAGTCTTCCTGCAGAAAGTGATTCCCCGTGACGGTTACTTCTTCCTGATTTGGCCAGCTTCGGCAAAATTCTCGCTGCGCGCCGATCAGGATCGCTCCCGGATCAGCGTTCACAAATAATTTGGGGACTGGCGACTCAGATAGCCAGTCTGCATAGTCACTGACAATCGAATGCACCGCGGCTGGCTCACCCTCAATCGGAATTTGTCTAGGCCAAGTGAGGGTAGGCCTGCGTCCTTCACCACGGTCAACGAAAGGCCTGCGATAGACCGCCATCTCCTCATCATCAAGAGTTCTCAAGACGGAGCCGGGAAGCACTCTTTCAACAAATACGTTTTTTTCCAGAATCATCTCTTCACCAGCAGGAGATCGAAGTCCCTGAAAAACTCCGCGCGCCGCTTCAGGCCATTCCTCCCAGGTTACCGGCCGAACAATACTCTCCATATACGCAATACCCGCCACCGCATCACGGTGCCGATTTGACCAATCAAAGCCAAGGGCCGAACCCCAGTCATGAATGACCCAGGTCACGTTATGGCTGACGCCTAATGCCTCAAGTGCACCATCGAGATAATGTCTGTGCTCCTCAAAGGTATAACGCTCAGGACCGGACGCATCCAGCTTTTCCGAATCACCCATGCCAATTAGATCAATCGCAATGCAGCGACCCTGATTTGTTAAATGTGGCATAACATTTCGCCACAGGTATGAGGAAGTGGGATTGCCATGCTGAAAAATAATTGGATCACCTTCACCCATTTCCACAAAGGCCATAGTCTTGCCATTCACTGAAACGCTTTTTTTCAGCCACTCACTGTCCTGATTCATATTCCGCCTCTGCTCCACCTTGCTCTGACAGGCTATAAAACTATACCGTTTGACGAGAAAAGAATACCGAATAAGCCGGATTCGACGAATTGAATCCCCCACCGCTCTTCATATATCCTGCGAGCTCGCGCAATAGCACATCAGAATAATACCGATGGGAGAAATCGAATGACTATGCAAAACACGCCTCTGTTGATGTCTAGAATCCTTGGCCGGGGTGCGGAGCTCGATCCGGAAGTCGAAGTCGTGACGGCTCAGGCAACCGACACCCATCGCCAGACGCTGAAGCAAACCTGGGACCGGGCCCAGCAGGTCGCCAACGCGCTAAAGTCGCACGGGATCGAAACTGGCAACCGGATCGGCAGCTTCATGTGGAACAACTATCGACATCTGGAGCTTTATCAGGGTGTGCCCAGTATGGGCTGCGTCCTCCACACCCTGAATATTCGCCTGTCCCCCACTGACCTTGAATACATCATCAACCATGCAGGTGATCGCATTATTTTTGCAGATGAAGATCTGCTGCCGCTGCTGGAGCCACTGTGGGGAAAAATTCCCTGCGTTGAGCTCCTGGTAATTTGCCGCCACGGTGAGGGCGGAGAAAGCAGTTTCGCCAACCAGGTTTGTTACGAAGATTTCATCGCTGACCAACCTACCGCCTATGACTGGCCCGATATTCCAGAAACGGCACCGATGGGTTTGTGTTACACCTCAGGCACCACCGGCAACCCCAAGGGCGTGATGTACACAAACCGATCGACCTATCTGCACACCCTCACTGAATCGCTGACGGATTCGATGGGTTTGTCGGCACTCGATTCCTTGCTTGGTATCGTTCCGATGTTTCATGCCATGGGCTGGGGTTTGCCCTTTGCCGCATCCATGTTGGGCACCAAACAGGTTTACCCTCATCGATTCATGACTCCAGATTCCTTCCTCAGTCTGATGCAGAAGGAAGGGGTTACGATCTCGGCTGGCGTGCCAACGATCTGGCAGGGTGTGCGCGCCACGCTGGAAGCCAACCCGGACAAGTTTGATCTCTCGAAACTGGAGCGACTCACCTGTGGCGGCTCAGCCCCACCCGTCGAAATGATGCGCTGGTACTGGGAAACCTTTGGTGTGGAAATGATACAGGGCTGGGGCATGACCGAGACTAATCCACTCGGCACACTCTCGCGGAAAGTCTCAAAGCGATCTCAGAGCGCGTTATCCGAAGATCAGCAGTTTGAAAATATTGCCAAAGCTGGTCTCGCCATGCCGGGACTGGAAATTGAAATATTCGACGAGCATTGGAAAGCCCTGCCGCACAATGGAGAAGCAGTGGGCGAACTCTGCATCCGTGGACCTTGGATTGCATCCGAGTACTTCAATGATCCGCAGCCTGACAAGTTCCACAATGACTGGCTGGTTACCGGAGATGTCGCAAAAATTGATGCCGATCAGTACGTCATCATCTGTGACCGCTCCAAGGATATGATAAAGTCCGGCGGAGAGTGGATTTCCTCCGTTGATCTGGAAAATCACATCGTTGCGATGCCCGAGATTGCCCAGGCGGCAGTCGTTGCCCAACCACACCCAAAGTGGGACGAGCGCCCCATAGCGATGGTCATCATGGCCGCAGGTGAAGTACTGGATCAGGCAGCAGTCATCAAGCACTGCAGCCAGATATTCGCCAAATGGCAGCTGCCAGATGAGGTGATTGCGGTGGAAAACCTTCCGCTTGGCCCGACTGGCAAGATCGAGAAAAAAACCATCCGAGCCAATCTGAAAAAAGAAGGCTACCAGCTTCCGGATCTACGCTAAGGTCATCGCTGCGGCTGCACAAACTAGAGAATGGGATTCTCTGACTCCCTTTTTTTAGCTCCTGCTTCAACGTCCCGGATCTGTCGGCGCGTAATTATTGCCTTCCGCATCTGCGGTTCGCGCCCCAGCCAGAATACCGGGCAAGGCATAGTTGCCTTCATGACAAGCATATTCGAAGACCTGATCTTCGGTCCGGTCCATGGGCAGCTCCCCACTCCAAGTCTGCGTATAGTTTTCCGGATCGTCCACGGTAAACTGGTAGCGGATGACATCATCGGCCACACGGGTGAATCGCTCCGTCACTTTCATTTGCTGCGATCCATAGAACCTATGCTCGAGGGAAGAACGTAGGCTCTGTTGCGGATGAAAATTGGTGGTTTCGACAATCAAACTGTCTCCCTCGTAGTAGCCTACAGAATCTCCCATCCAGGGATACTGGCTGTTTGCTTGAAACTCTGCGTTCAGTCTGATGATCCGTGCATCATGGTTCATCTCTGCCATCAGCAGAACATGAGTTTCCGTCTGCACGATCTGGGTCAGGTTATTGTAGAGAACCGGCAGCTTCGGCGGGCCTCCGGTAGAGCCAAAACCCACGACACAGCGTTCACCTAAGGGTCGCGCTTCTGGCCCATCATAGGAATTACGCTGGCGCATGGCTGAGGCATAATTTGCGAGGCCCTGCTCCGAGTAAGGTAGCCTGCCATCAGCAGGATCAACCAGTATTGAGGTTCGGATTTCACCTCTTACAACTGCAAGCCGGTCTCCAGGGTCCATCCAGAATGTGTTATAGCCTCCGACATTACGCCCGGCGTCCGGTGCTTCACGGTCCGGATCACTGGGTTGATTACTGGCCTCATTCCTCGCCTGAACCCGGGCCTCAATCAGAATCGCTTCTTCCTCGGAGATAACCAACTCTCCGTTAAAGCGCTCCGCCCGCTCAAGATTGGTCTGAGTCGCAATCGACCAAGTACCCTGTAAATCAGGCGCACCTTGCTCCGTCCTTGGCGCTAGGTAGCCTGACTCAGCCGCCGGCAGGGCATTACCGGCACAGAAAACAACTAACCCCGCTATTAAGCCTCTGTATTTCATCGCCATTTCCCTTAGTTCGCTGCCGCGCATGGCGTAGAAGTATGACAAGAACCAGCGGCAGTCACCAACAGATTTTATTATGAGTTCAATCAACCTGCACAAAACCACGTAGCTTCAATGGAATTTGCCATCTTTTACTTGATACACTCGCCTTCTCACTTTCAACACGCACGCAGCAAATGCTCAGAAAATCGCACTATCTGCTTGGAACAGTCTTTATCCTAGTCCTGGTCATCGTCGATGGCTTCATCATTGTTGAGGAGAAAGGCGATCCGAAGAACATGGTCTGGCTTGATGGCGGGAGTTTTATAATGGGTTCAGACCACGGTCTGCCAGACGAGGCCCCTGCCCATCCGGTTAACGTCTCTGGATTTTGGATCGATAAGTATGAAGTCACCAATGCCCAATACGAATCGTTCGTCACTGCTACCAGCTATGTGACAAGCGCTGAGCAATATGGAGACTCTCTGGTGTTCCACACCCCGGAGGGCAGAAGTCTGAGAGAAATTGCACCCATGAGCTGGTGGCGGTTAGTCAGAGATGCCAGCTGGCGTTCTCCGGAGGGCACCGGAGAGACACTACTTTCGCAGGCGGAGCATCCTGTTGTTCAAGTCAACTATGCAGATGCATTAGCCTACTGTGACTGGCAAGGTAAAACACTGCCCACCGAAGCACAGTATGAATTCGCCGCAAGGGGCGGGCGAGACAGGCAGATCTACAGTTGGGGTAATCAGCCGATTCACCACATAGAACCCGTAACTAATTACTGGCAAGGCGAGTTTCCAGTCAGGAACGAGAATACAGATGGTCACCACCAGTCAGCACCGGTTGGCAGCTATCCAGCGAACGACTACGGACTCTATGACATTACCGGAAATGTCTGGGAATGGGTTTCCGACTGGTACCACCCAAACGCATACTCTGTTCTAGGTAGTCGTAATCCAAAAGGAGTGAAAAGGGAAGAGAGTCTGGATCCGGCTGAACCTGATTTGCCCAAGCGGAGCATACGCGGCGGATCCTTCCTCTGCAGTGAAAACTACTGTCAGGGTTTCAGAGTCAGCGCGCGGATGCCTGCGGACCCTGAATCTGCGACCAACCACATAGGTTTCCGATGCGTTGCACCCAAACGCTCAAACCGCTTGACCGCGCTCTGGCTGGATTGAGCCGCACAGACAAAGGCTTCCGAACGCCGAAATTGCTGCGCCTCTTCGTGCGAAACGTTTCTAAATCTCTCTAGCGATCAATAGCTTCATGATTTCATTGCTGCCGCCGTAAATTTTCTGTACGCGGCTGTCAGCAAACATCTTGGCTATTGGGTATTCCATCATGTAGCCGTAGCCGCCAAAAAACTGCAAACAAGTGTCCACAATTTCGCATTGCTTCTGCGTAGTCCACCACTTGGCCATGGACGCCGAGGCATCATCAAGCTTGCCTTCGGCAAGGCGCATCGCACAGTCATCAACGAACACCCTGGCAATCCTCGCTTCAGTCAGGCATTCGGCAAGCCGGAACTGGGTATTCTGAAAATCGAGGATTCGCTTGCCAAATGCTTTTCGCTCTTTGACATAGTCAGAAGTTAACCGAAGCGCTTTTTCCATCGCTGCACAGGCGCCTGCGGCAATGATAACCCGCTCCTGAGGTAACTGTTCCATTAGATGAATAAAACCTCTGCCTTCGTCTGTGCCGAGCAGTGCCGACTTTGGCACCCGCACATCATCGAAGAACAGCTCGGCTGTGTCCTGTGCTTTCATACCCAACTTTTCTAGATTCCTGCCCCGCTGAAACCCACCTTCACCCTCAACCGATTCCGTCTCCAACATGATCAGTGAGATGCCTTTAGCCCCTTCGCTCGGCTCGGTCTTGGCGACCACGCAAATGAGATTTGCAGTCATCCCGTTGGTAATGAACGTCTTTTGCCCGTTCAGTACGTAATCTTCTCCGTCTTGGAGCGCCGAGGTTTTAACCGCCTGCAGGTCTGAACCTGTTCCCGGCTCCGACATTGCAATCGCTGACACAATATCGCCGCTCACCATCTTTGGCAGCCATTTAGCTTTTTGCTCCTGCGTGCCATACTTCTCTATGTAGTGAGCCACAATGCCCGAATGGACCCCGTTACCAAAGCCGGAAATATTGGCTCTGTTAAACTCCTCAATCAGCACCATTTCGTGCCGAAAATCGCCCCCACCGCCACCCCACTCCTCGGAAATCGATGCACACAAAATACCGGCATCACCGGCTTTGTACCAAGCATCTCGGTCGACAAAACCCTGTTTGTCCCACTTTTCTGAAAGCGGAACAAACTCTTTGTCCAGGAATTTCTTCACCGCGTCACGCATGATGACGAGTTCTTCATCCATCCAGGGAGACTGATAATTCTCAAGCATAGGGCTGACTACTTCTTTAGCTATCTAGTTGATTCATTCGTTCAATAATCATTGAGTTGGCGGTACCTCCGCCTTCGCAAATCGCCACCAGACCGAAGCGCGCCTGCCGCCGCTCTAGCTCATGGACCAGGGTCGTCATCAACTTGGCGCCAGTGCCGCCAAGCGGGTGACCCAAAGACTGCGCGCCACCATTGACGTTAAGTTTGGTGGGATCAGCATTGAGCGCCTTCGCCCAGGCCAGCGGCACAGAGCCAAACGCTTCGTTGACCTCGTATAAATCGATTTCATCGATGCTGAGTCCGGCTTTCTCGAGCACTTTTTCTGTCGCCGGAATAGGGCCTTCGAGCATGATGACCGGATCAGAACCGACCACTGCCAGAGAATGAATCTTCGCACGGACCGGAAGGTCAAATTTCCTCACTGCCTCTTCGTTCGCCACCATAATCGCTGCTGCACCATCGCTGATTTGACTGGCGGTGCCGGCGGTAATCACTCCCCCTTCTCGCAGGGTATTCAGCGACTGCATTCCCTGGAGGTTCGCTTCAAAGCGAATCCCCTCATCCACAGTGTGAACATCTTTAGTGCCATCCTCCAGCTCAATGTTGAGTGGCAAAATCTCTTGATTGAAGTATCCGCTCTTTGTCGCAATCGCCGCACGCTGATGACTCAGCAGACCGAATTCGTCAAGCGCCTTACGACTGATCTGATATTTCTCTGCTAGCAGTTCTGCTCCGTCGAACTGGCTGAACTGTATGCCGGGATACTGCAGCTCGAGGCGCTCACCTTTTGGTACCCCGCGCCCTTTATCCAGACCATCCCGAATGTTTGAACCGATCTCAACGGTACTCATCGCCTCAACACCGCCGCAAATCACCACATCCTGTGTGCCGGACATAACGGCTTGTGCGCCGAATTGAATCGCCTGCAGCGAGGACCCACACTGACGATCCACCGTGGTTCCAGGAACCTCAAGAGCCAGCTTGGAGCTCAGCGCCACATTACGGCCCAGGTTACCGGCCTGAGAACCAATCTGCATGACTACACCAAAAACTAGGTCATCCACCCCGTCCGTCGGAACTCCGGTGCGATCCACTAATTCATCCACCACGGCAGCACCCATATCAACAGGGTGCATTCGGCTCAGCCTGCCTTTCTTTTTTCCAGTTGCGGTGCGCACTGCGCCGACAATGTATGCATTCGCCATATTCTTCCTCGATAACAAATCGCTTGTCTGTGGGGCTCTGTGGGTAAAAAACTACAGCGCGGGCATTCTGATCCCAGCGTCTAATCTGATGGTTTCGCCATTTAGATAGCTGCACTTCACAATATGCGCGACCTCAGCGGCAAACTCATCGGGATTACCTAGTCGCTTCGGAAACTGGGTGATCGCGATGAGGGGTTCACGCACCTCTTGGGGCGCTCGGGCGAGCAATGGCGTTTCAAAAACGCCCGGAGCGACGGTCATGACACGCACGCCCCTTTTGGCCAGATCACGGGCAATAGGCAGGGTCATGGCTACGATGCCGCCCTTGCTTGCCGCGTACCCTGCCTGCCCGGTCTGACCATCAAACGCTGCAATTGATGCGACGTTGATGATGACCCCTCGCTCGTTGTCTTCTGTCTGCGGCTCGTTGAGCTGCATCACTTCTGCACACAGTCTTAGGACGTTGAATGTCCCGATAAGATTGACCCGGACAATGTGTTCAAAACGAGCCAGGAGCATGGCGCCATCTTTACCCACTGTGCGCGCAGCACCCCCAATCCCGGCAGAGTTCAAATTAACGTGGATTGCTCCGAATGCCTGTTGCGCTCCGGCGATAGCCGCTTTGACGGCATCCTCATCCGCGACGTCACCGGCATGCCAGGCGGCAGATTCTCCGAGTTCATCCGCAGCAGCCTGTAGCGCCTCTGCGTTAAGGTCAAATAAAAACACTTTGGCGCCTGCCTTGACGAAATTCTTGGCTGTTGCCAAGCCGAGACCCGATGCACCGCCGGTGATGAACGCAGTTTTTCCTTTTAATTCCATACTTCTAGTCAATTCTATTAAGTAAAATCCCAAACAGAATAATCGATTGCCACAGAAAAGGAAAATTATCAAAGTGCCCTACCAAGAAGAAAATTTCCCTCGTTGTAGGCCGTTTGCTTGCAGAGATCTTCCCACTGGCCCGCTATATTTTAGCGGGGCGATCCCCTATGATTGCGAAGGTAGAAGCAAGCCAAATTACAAGGAGAAACTGTGGGCCCACTCACTGGTATTCGTGTGGTTGAGATGGCGGGAATTGGGCCCGGACCTTTCACCGCCATGATGCTTTCCGATCTTGGCGCCGAAGTCATTCGTGTGGACCGACTCAGCCACAAGGGCATTGGCCACCGTGCCAATGTTCTCAATCGGGGCAGAAAGTCCATCGCAGTTGATCTCAAAAACCCCCGCGGGGTTGCAACAACATTGCGCCTTATTGAGCAGGCAGATGTGGTACTAGAAGGCTTTCGACCCGGCGTGATGGAGCGCCTCGGGCTCGGACCAAAAGAATGTCTGTCAGTGAATACGCGTCTTATATTCGCCCGCATGACAGGATGGGGACAGACAGGCCCGCTTTCACAGGCGGCAGGACACGACATCAATTACATCTCCATCGCGGGCGCCCTCGGCGCCATGGGCTATGCGGATCGACCCCCCGCGCCTCCACTAAATCTGGTCGGCGACTTTGGTGGCGGCGCGATGTATCTGCTAACCGGCATTCTTGCCGCGCTGGTGGAACGCGCCACGTCGGGGCAGGGCCAAATCATAGATGCCGCCATGTCAGATGGCACAGCTAGCCTGCTCAGCCCCTTCTTTGGCTTGATGGCTATGAATATGTGGACAACTGACCGATTCAGCAACAGGCTGGATGGAGGCGCTTTTTACTACGGCAGCTACGAATGCAGCGACGGCAAATATATCTCAATTGGCTCACTGGAGCCCCAATTCTATGCCTTACTTCTGAAAAAAGCAGAAATTACCGACCCGGAATTCCAAGAGCAGCTTGATGAGGCCGCTTGGCCTGCCAAACGCAAAAAACTGATAGAGATATTCAAAACCAAGACCAGACAACAATGGTGCGACATCATGGAAGGAACCGATGTGTGTTTTGCACCAGTTTTAGACCTCAAAGAAGCGCCAAATCACCCACATAATATCGACAGGAAAGCCTTCGTCGAGCTCGATGGCGTTGTTCAGCCGGCCCCAGCCCCGCGATTCAGCCGAACTCAGGGCGAAATTCAGGGACCAGCCGCAATAGCAGGAGAGCACACCAGAGAAGTGTTGAGCGCCTGGAACTTTACGGACCAGGAAATCGATGAGTTACAGGCCGCTGGAGCAATATAAGTCGCGCGATTAACCGGAGATCAATAGTGCCTTTTGAAACCATTCGCTACGAAATTGTCGATCGAATTCTGACTATTACCCTGAATCGGCCGGAGCAGCTCAATGCGTTTACCGTGACAATGGCCGAAGAACTGATCGCGGCCTTTGAGCAGGCCAGCGAAGATGACGGAGTCGATGCGGTCGTCGTGACAGGAGCGGGTAAAGCCTTCTGTGCCGGCATGGATTTGTCCAGCTCAGGCAATGTTTTCGGTTTGAATGAAACGCTGAGCCCAGATCTTGAAGACATGCGCTCGCGCCTGTCAGATCCAGAAATTGAAACTGGCGTCAGAGATACCGGCGGCCAGCTGACGCTGGCAATCTTCGAGTGCAAGAAACCGGTCATCGCGGCCGTCAACGGGGCAGCGGTCGGTATCGGGGCCACCATGCTCTGTGCCATGGATATTAGATTGGTGGCAGACACAGCCCGTGTGGGCTTCGTTTTTAATAAGATCGGAATCACGCCGGAAGCCTGCTCATCATGGTTCCTGCCGCGCATCGTCAATATGGGTACCGCGTTGGAGTGGATTTATAGCGGTGACCTGATTGCGGCGGAAGAACTGACTCGCAAAGGCTTCGCAAACCAACAGCTCGCCGGGAAATCGCTGCTGGATAAAGCCTATGAAGTTGCTGCCCGAATCAGCAGCCACAGCCAGGTTGCCGTGGCTTTGACCCGGCAGATGATGTATCGCAATGCTGCCCTGCCACATCCGATCGGCGCCCATGAAGTGGACTCGCTGGCGATTTTTTATGCCAGCCAAACCAGCGGGAAAGAGGGTGTGAACGCCTTTCTGGAAAAGCGAAGGGCGAATTTTGATGACCATGCCTCTACCGACATGCCTCCTTTCTACCCTTGGTGGTGAGCATGCTCAACCGACTGCATCGACCAGCAACGTTTCATACTGCTCCGCCAGCTGCCCGTGGCTGGGTCTGCAGATCGGGTGTATTTCCCGAAATTGTGCGTATAATAAGAAACACCCTTCTGAGATTTTTTGATGATTGTAGTCCAATCGATTTTCCATCTCGCATCCGACTCCAAGCGAGATGCCATCAAACTGATGCGCAACATGGTGCGACTGTGTCGGCTTGAGCACGGCTGTATCAGCTATGAGTATTTTGAAGGAATTTCCAACCCCAATCAGGTTATCCTGATGCAGGAGTGGGAGGATGCGGACTGTCTGCAGGGGCACTACCAGACAGATCACATGGAGCACTTTCTCAGCAAGCTGGGAGACTATCTTGTGAGCCCGGTGGAGACGCGCAGCTACGTCTCTCAGGAAGAGGCATCAGTCACTTCCATATCGGCAGAAGACATGCCTAAGCCCGAACAGACTATCCATTAATTGAGTCATCAGCGGGCGATTGATAAGCAGAGTCTACCGGCACATCGGCCGAGCTCCCGCCTGTCTGCGCATTCCATCATAAGCACAAAAGCTGCTGCCGACTGAGCAAAAAATCAGCAAGCTTCAGTCACCGCCTTCTTTAACCTCGTGATCAGGCTTCTGAAGAAATTCACCAGCATCATAGCGACGAAAATACTCCTGTGCTGCGCTCTTCACTCTTGGTGCCAGCACGAATGTTGAAAGCATGGTTGGTATCGCCATGGTTGCGTAGGCACCATCAAACAGACTGATGACCGCATCCAATGACGCCACCGCACCAACGGTAATGAGCGCCATGTAGATGCCCAGATAATACTTCTCAGAACGCGTGCCAAAAATGAATGCCATGCACTTACTGCCGTAGTAGGAGTAAGTCAGCACTGTGGTTGTGCTAAGAACAAACACCATGATCAGCATCAGGTAGGATCCGACGCCGGGAAAAGCCTGATCGTAGGCCTGAGCTGTGAGTGTCACGCCAATTGCATCCCCCTGCCAAACCCCGGTTACCAGAATCGCCAGAGCTGTGCAGGTGCATACGAGCAGTGTATCGATAATCGGGCCCACCATAGCCACAAGCCCCTCTCTGGCTGGCTCGCTAGTTTTGGCCGCTCCATGCGCAAGAGATTCAGTGCCAAGGCCAGCTTCATTGGAAAAGACACCCCGCTGCACCCCGATCAGAATCACAGCGCCCAGCACTCCACCGGAAACTGCCTCACCAGAAAATGCGTCAACCAAAATTAACGCTAGCATCGCCGGTAATTCTGTGAGGTGAGACAGCAAAAGATAGCTGGTTATCACCGTATAAAACAGCACCATAAGTGGTACGAGACTTCCGGCCACGGCAGCCACCCGCTTGACTTTCCCGACAGCAGCCGAGAAAAGCGAAACGGACAGCACCAGACCCATAATCAGATCAAAGGTGAAGTGATTTTCTGCAGAGGTAATACCCGCCGGAATCGCCAGGGCATCCCGGGTAATCTGCACAAGCTGATTGACTTGAAAAACGGGCAAGGTGCCAAACATGCCCGCAACTGCAAACATGTAAGCCAGCGGCGTCCAGCGTTTTCCGAGACCTTCTCGGATCACATACATCGGCCCACCCTGCAGGTTGCCTGCGTCGTCAGTGCCCCGATACATGATGGCCAGCGACGCGGTGTAAAACTTGGTGGAAATCCCTACTACCGCGGTCACCCACATCCAGAAAACTGCGCCAGGCCCACCCAGCGTAATCGCCACGGCAACCCCGGTAATATTACCCACGCCGATCGTTCCTGCCAGAGCCGTTGCCAGAGCTCGGTAATGACTAATGTCTCCTGCCGCAGAAGCGCTCGGTTGATATTTGCCTCTCAGCAGATCAAAGCTGTGACCGAGATATTTGAAATGTCTCAACCTGGAATGAACGGTGAAATAAAGACCACCCCCAACCAGTAGGGCCACCAGCTGAGGGCCCCACATGAAATCCGCAAACGCAGCAAGCCCCTGTTCTATTTGAGACATTCGGTTCTCTCGGTGCTATTGGTTCTCACAGTTCGCTCGGTGCTCTCAGATATCTTATTTCCCTCAGCTCACTGCGCCAGACTGGATTCTGAAATTCTGATGGGCACGTAATAACCGAGGCTACTGACCCGACGCGAAAGGATTTACCTCCACTGTCCGTATTCCCTGAATTGGCCGTCATAATCAGTGCGAAGCCAATAGGCCGTATTTTCCACGTGAACTGTCTCCGTGAGTGCCGGTCAGCGGATCTGACCGCTGTCCTAAATCGAAACGAGGCGGTTGCTGGACTTCAAACAATCGCTGTCGGTCCTAATTGATATTGTCAGCGAATTGGAACTGCGAGGCAGGCTCAACCCCCTGCAGGTGTTCCACAAAATAATTCCAGCGCTTTTTCATGAAGTATCTGCTGTTACCAAAGCCGTGCCTGGCTTCCGGAAGTAACAGCAGGTCAAAGTCCTTTTCAGCCTCGATGAGAGCCTGCACTAGCAGCAGCGTATTGCTGGGTGGCACGTTATCGTCCAACAGGCCATGAGCCAGCAAGAGCTTCCCCTTGAGGTTGTCAGCGAGCAGCTGGTTGGCCTGGCTGTCATAGTTGGTGCGCAGCTCTGGCTGTGCCTCTGTATCAGAAGTCCCCGGAATCGCGTCCTGATAAGTTTCAAGCAACCCCTGCCATTTTTCACCCCAGTCATCCTCATAATTGCGGTTGTCGTGATTACCCGCACTGGACACTGCGACTTTGTAGAAGTCCGGATAGCGCAAAATAGCGCCGGCAGAAGCAAATCCCCCGCCTGAATGCCCCCAGATTCCCACCCGATCAAGGTCCATCCACGGTCTATCTGCAACTAACTGACGAATCGCACTCATCTGATCCGGCAGACCGTTGTCTCCCATGTTGCCATAGTAGGCATCATGAAAGGACTTGGAGCGCCCGGGAGTGCCCATGGCATCCACTTCCACCACAATAAACCCCAGTTCAGCGACAGCCTGCTTATCACGGCGTACCGGCTGAAAACTCCGGGAACCAACGCTGCCCGACTGAGGTCCGGGATACAGATAATTTAAAATCGGGTAGGCGCGATCCGGGTCAAACTGACTGGGCCGGTAGAGCAGTCCGTAAAGATCGGTTTGCTGATCCCGCGCTTTCACGACAAAAGACTCTGGGGCCCGCCAGCCGGTAGCCACCAGCGCGCTAGCATCAGCCCGCTCCAATTCCAGCGCCATAGCACCGGACCGGTCCCGAATGACAGAAACCGGAGGAGTAGCCGGAGTAGAAAACGTGTCGACGAAATGCTCAGCAGAATCTGACCAGTCGATTTGATGATGCGCAGACTCCGGAGTCAGCAGCAGCAGCTCACCACCGGCCAGATCCAGACTGTATAAATAGTGATAATAAGGATCGCCGCCTTCTCTGCCTGCTGCAGTAAAATAAAGCATTCCCGATTCTTCATCCACTTGCTGGACTTCCAGTACCCGCCAGTTTCCTGAGGTAAGCTGCCGCTTCAGCGCGCCTGTATTGAGATCGTGCAAATACAAATGAGCCCAATTATCCTGCTCAGAGTACCAGATGAATTCTTCCCGGTCGTGCAGCACGCGCCAGTTCGGAACACGATAGCCTGACTCATAATAGGTCGCGACGGTTTCGTTGTAGACGGTGCGTACGTCACCGGTGTGAGGATCAGCCAGCCTCAGCGTGGCTGACTTGTGGTCCCGGGAAGAAGAAACAAACGCCAGCATTTCACCGTCAGCGCTCCATTCCACATCAAGAAAGACACCTCCGCGCCCGGCCACGTGATCCGCTGTTGAAGACCGGTGCGGATCCGGAGGCATATTCAAGGTCACCCGCCGGGGTTCGTCGCTGACATGAATCACGACCCTTTCAATCATGAAGATGGACTCGTCACCCGGCAACGGGTATTTCCAGGCATCGAGTGTGGAATGGCCGACCTCTGTTGTCATCAGATACATTTCTCCGACCTTGCGCGAATCGTGACGGAACGTTGCGATTTTTTGTGAGTCTGGAGACCACAGCAGAACCGGACCATCATCACGCAGCCAGCCGGCATTGTTGGTGGCGTACCCGTAGTTTTCGACGCCATCAAACGTGAGCTGGGTTACCGTCTCGGTCAGGGTGTCTCTGAGCCACAAGTTGTGATCCCGGATAAAAGCCGCCTTGCTTTCATCCGGAGATAGAAACTCATCGAGGGGTGCTTCCTTTAACTTTTGCAGAGAAAACCCCGCTGTTTCAAGTCGATAGTCATCTCCTTCATAGGTAAAACTGAAGACATCAAGGTTTTCGCTGACTTCAAGATTACGCAGATCAAGATCGGCGCTGTCCGGAGTGTCGCCGGTGATCTCGCCAATTGCATTGGCGAGGTTGATCGGATCAAAAACCGTAGTTTTTCGCCCGGTAAGTGAATCAGCAATAAGAATCTCTGACCCGCCGGCCACAGATTTGCGATAGGCTAGCCGATCGCCAGCCTGCCAGTGCTGACGAAGGATGCGATCGGTTACCAGCGGATTAGCATTTTGCGGAAGAAACTGTTCTGCGCGCTGATAATCCTCGAGCGTAGCGGTCACAAGCCTATCCTCATTTTCCGTTGGCCCGGGCGAGCAAGCCACTGACAGCCCAGCGGCCAATAGCAGTGTCACAGAATTTATTAAGCGATACATAGTAGTCTCCGGGTCCGGTTTTCGTCATTTGGCTTCTGCTCGACAAGCTCCGCCAGTTACAGCAAAGAGTCTAAAATCAGATTGGTAGAGTCTACTATTCGCTCATCCCTTTCTCGCAGATCCGGTGTGAATTCACAGCCAAGCAGATGCTGCAGCCCCAGAATATAGCGCGTCGCAATGGCACCGATCTGTTCGGGGGAAAACTGCTGGTCTTTTTCGGTCACCATGCCGCGAGCAAACTCTTTAGAAAAAGATACCGGCTTTCCGCCGCGAGTCATCAGCGTGTTGTTATCGTCCAGCCGCCAGAAACGGGACGAATCCATCGTATAAACTTCATCTGCGACCACGATCTGACCGGCGCTGTTGACTCCATGCTCTGTCTTGGTGTCCACCAGCAACATATTTCGACCCCTAAGATATTCGGACACGACACCGAAAGCCATCATCGAAGCATTTCTGATATGGCCGTACTCCTGTTCCGTGCACACCCCATCATTGACTAGCGCCCCCACATCAACGGTTCTATCTTCTTTATCTTTCGTGCTGGGGGTGTCCATTAGATATGGTAGCCTGCCGTTTACCTCCAGATCAGCCACGTTCAAGGCGTGACCTGCATAGGTCATCACCTTACGACGTTCTTCGCTGGCGGCAAGCCAATGTTGATACAGCGATGTGGAGGTAGAGCTTTCAGCATTGTAGAGCCGTAACACATTTTCAAGCATGAACAGCTTCAGATTCTCCGCCGGAATTACCGTGGAGCTGGGCATCAGACCGGGGATCTCAAATTGGGAACTGCCCAGAATAGGCCTAACCAGATTCAACATATGGGCATGATTTAACGCCAAAACCTGGTCCTTGAAAGGGATAGCACCGCGATTGACATCATGCGTTGAAATTCGGTTATTACGAAACATGAGGCGCAGGTGATGCCCGCCTCTGGTGACCAGATCTTCTCCAATCACTGAATCCGACACCTTGCCTTCGAGCACGGTCGCGCCCTTGAGTCGGGGCAGCTCGCCGTCAGCAATCAACTCGCGAATAGAACGTCCCGCACTGACCCGGTCGCCATGTTCGGCAACCAGCTCTTCAATTTGTTGCTTGTCTAACATGAATGTTATCGGGCCCGACGTTCGGGCGTCACGAGAATTGGGACTCAGCGTTTCACAGCACACTAAAACGCTCGAAGAATAGAGTAAAGGCACGGGGACTACAAGAAGTCGGCGGCGGTTGCCAACAGGTCACTACTGGCTTAGGGTAGCCTAGACCGGCCCATTTTGCAGTTCACTTACCAGCACAGCTGAGCATCAGCGATCACAATGAGTCAAAATATACCAATCACAGAAATTACCGCAGCAGAGACGAAATTTACCGATCCAGAGTTTACCCTCGATGGCGATACGCGCGCCGCTGTCGATCCACGAGCACTGGAGACCCTCTGGATCAACACCGGCAGCCTCTGCAATCTCACCTGCGAAAACTGTTATATCGAATCCAGCCCAACCAACGACCGGCT
This sequence comes from Gammaproteobacteria bacterium, assembly GCA_003514305.1. Lineage (GTDB taxonomy): Bacteria > Pseudomonadota > Gammaproteobacteria > Pseudomonadales > Pseudohongiellaceae > UBA9145. Next base: position 36,256 of record DORE01000161.1, read on the forward strand.
TGCCTACATCAGTCTGAGGGAAGTCTGCCAACTGCTGGACGAAATTGACTCAGAAAAAATGGGCACCCAGGAAATTGGCTTCACAGGCGGTGAACCCTTTCTGAATAAGGAGATGGTTCCCATCCTGGAAGCCTGTCTGGCCAGGGGTTTCAAAGTTCTGGTATTGACGAACGGCATGAACACCCTATTACGTGAAAAAGCCAGATTGGAGACCCTGCACAAGCGATTTACCGGAGCGCTGACTCTGAGAATTTCACTCGACCACTACACGCCGGATATTCACGCCCTGGAGCGCGGCCATCGTTCCTGGAAACCTGCCATCGAGTCACTCCGGTGGCTGTCCGATGCCGGGATTCCTTTTGCCATTGCGGGTCGGACCATGTGGGATGAGGATGAAGCCAGCATGAGAGCCGGATTTCGGCAACTTTTTGCCGATGAGAAGATAAATCTGGACGCCGACTGCGCGGAACAGCTGGTGCTCTTCCCCGAGATGGATGAGTCTGCAGACGTACCCGAAATCACCACTGATTGCTGGGGCATACTCGATCAGGACCCGGCGTCCATGATGTGTGCCAGTTCTCGCATGGTGGTCAAACACAAGGGCGATGAACATCTCTCAGTACAGGCCTGTACCCTGCTTCCCTATGATCCGCGCTTCAACCTCGGCGCTACGCTGAGGGCATCTTGGCGAGCCGTAAAGCTCAACCACCCTCACTGCGCAAAATTCTGCGTGCTCGGCGGAGGCAGCTGCTCAACCTGAAAGTCAAGGGGGGTCTGAGGCATGACTCACCCTTTATTCAGATGTAAGCCCCTCTCATAAAGGCGGTTCAGGCGATCCGGCGGCATATGCAGATGATAGGCTATTTTCATCAGCTGGTTGAGAAGTGCCTGCCTCCACAAACCATTTCGCTTGAACCTGATGGCGGAAGTCCGCGCCTCAGCAGGAAGTCTCACTGGCCGGCCGAACATGAGCAGCAATTTAGACAGTTCCGTATCTTCAAAGATATCAACGTCAGGGATTTTGATGCCAACCTTTTTGACGGCGCGTGACAGAAAGACACAGTGATCAAGATACACAATGCCAGACCAATCACAGCGAACATGGTTGGAGTACCAGGAAGTAAAGCGCAGCAGAGGATGGTCAGAATCGAACTTATGAGTAAAGCCCCCCCAGGTCAGCTGATCAGCACCGGCAAGTGTTCGCACCGCCTCGATTCCATCCGGTTCGATCACACTACGCGGATGATGCAGCAACAACATTTCACCCTGCGATTGCTCGATCCCTAAATTCAATCTGGCCGCGCGGGAAGAACCCGGAAGATTCAGAACTTCCACGCCATGCCTGACGATAAATTCAACAGTACCGTCAGTGCTCCCGCCATCAACCGCGAGGACCTCTGCCTGACCGAGTCTGGCAAGCCGACTCATGATCGGACCCAGATAGCCTGAATCGATCTCGTTAAAGGTGGGAAGAATAATGCTGATCATGTTGGGCTTGGGCGATGAATCTCCCTGAAAAATGTGATTTGAGTTTAGCCTAGCAGAAGCTGTACAGACATCTTTTTCTGGACAACGCGCCACACTGCGTGCGCCTTCCTCAGAGCCAACTCCTCAGGCCGGTGAATACCGTAAGAATGAACCAAAGGCGGTGCGGGAGACCGCACCATACACAGTGTAGAAGAGAAAGTGGTGCCGCCACCAAGAGTCGAACTCGGGACCTGCTGATTACAAGTCAGCTGCTCTACCACGGCTGAGCTATAGCGGCACGGATTCGAGGCACGATCGGATGTGGGATCAGACCTATTCCCGAAGGCAGCGAAGTGTACATAATCCATAACAACGATTCAATATCCCCTGATCCTCTCAGGCTGAATGGCTCTGGAGGCTATGATTTTGCTATGCTCCAGACCTCCGACATGCGCTTGCAAGGACAGGACACCGGATGAACAGCCTCAACAACAGCGCGACCTGGCAGGCGTTGGCTGCCAAAAGCGCAGAATTCAAGACCCCTGATTTTTCACTGAAAGCGCTGTTTGCCGGAAGTGAGCGCTATACCCGTTTTTCTCTGGTGCACGGAGAACTGCTGCTCGATTACTCCAAAAACCTGCTGGACGCAGAAGCACTGGCTCTGCTGATCCGCCTCGCAGAGGAACGACAGCTAAAAAAGGCCATTAACGCGATGTTCGCTGGCGAAATCATCAATGAGACAGAACAGCGCGCAGCTCATCATGTCGCCTTGCGCTTGCCGGAAGTGCAACAGACCAGCAGCGAAGTCAGCGAGACTCTCAATAGACTGTCAACCCTAGTTGAAAAAATTCACACCGGCGAATGGACGGGACACACGGGCAAGCAAATCAAAACTGTCGTAAATATCGGGATTGGAGGCTCTGATCTTGGGCCAGCCATGGTCGTGGAGGCACTTCGGAGCGAATGCTTGTCGGCCTTGAGTGTGCAGTTCGTTTCCAACATCGACCCCATCCATATGCAGCAAGCGCTGGAGCGAAGTAATCCCGAAACGACGTTATTTATCGTCGCGTCCAAATCATTCACTACCGCTGAAACTCTGGCTAATGCAAATTACGCCCGCCGGTGGCTGTTGAACTCAGGTTGCGCGACCGACCACCTGAATCGTCATTTTATCGCCGTCTCCAGCAATTTGGCCAGCGCGCTCGCGTTCGGCATCGCCGAAGAAAATGTTTATCCGATGTGGGACTGGGTAGGCGGCCGCTATTCGCTGTGGTCTGCAATCGGCCTATCGATTGCACTGGCCATCGGAATGGACAAATTCAGGCAGCTGCTGGCTGGCGCCCACAGCATGGATCAGCACTTCGCCACCGCCGAGTTCACCGACAATATGCCCATAATCATGGGCTTGCTGAGTGTCTGGTACAGAAGCTTTTTTGATTCAGGCAGTTCTGCCGTCGTTCCCTACTCCCAATCGCTGGAAAAGTTACCGGACTACCTACAGCAACTTTCAATGGAAAGCCTCGGCAAACGGGTTACTCGGGGCGGGGAATCTTTGCTTGTCGATTCAGGTGCCGTGATCTGGGGTACCCCTGGCACCAATGGTCAGCACTCCTACTTTCAGCTGCTGCATCAGGGCACCAGTTTGATACCGGTGGACTTTATCGCAGTGGCGAACAGCAATGCCGATGACGCTGCAGAACAGTATGAGCAACTTCTGGCAAACTGTCTGGCACAGAGCCTGGCACTGATGGAGGGCCAGAAAAATTCTGCTGAACCCCATCGGAGTTCCCCCGGCTCTCGACCCAGCAATACGCTGATCATGAAAGAACTGTCTCCCTTTGCCCTGGGGAGCCTGCTCGCTCTGTTTGAGCTTCAGGTCTTTGTCCAAAGCGTCATCTGGGACATCAACGCTTTTGACCAGTGGGGTGTTGAGCTAGGCAAAACCCTTGCCACAGAGATGCTGCAGGCCTTTGGCAATGAGGCAGGGAGGAAGGATCTAGACGCCTCCAGTAAGGGATTGATAGCCCAGCTCAAGCACTGGCAGAGAACAGCTTAACGAGGAGTAAAAAGCGCCAGCACCGCCGGAGCCATGATCATGGCAAAGAGCATCAGTTTATCGCTCAGTCAGCCGAGCTTGGCTCCGTTCTTCACCGGCCTCTCCGGCGTGATCAGCACCACCGCGCCATCCTCCTGATAAAAACCCGTTACCAGGCATTCAGACATGATCGGACCGATCTGCTTTTTGGGAAAATTGACCACTGCCACCACCTGCCTGCCAAGCAGGTCGTCTGCGTCATACAGATCGGTGATCTGAGCACTGGATTTCCGCAAACCGATCTCCTCACCAAAATCGATTTGAAGTTTCCAGGCGGGCTTTCTGGCTTCCGGAAATTCACTGACATCGACGACTGTGCCGACACGCAGTTCCACCTGTATAAATTCATCCCAAGTAATTTCTTTCATACTGTTTCTCATACGCCCCGGCTAGTTTGCAGAACTTCATCATCCGTTTGTGCATTCAAAACATTTATAAAGGCCTATCGACCACCATTGATAAGCTCAGCGTGGGCTATCACTCTGCGAGAGGCTTCGCCCTCAAACTCATCGACCTTGGCCCAGTGCCGGGCGAAAATATCCGAGCGAAAAATTTGCCCGGCCACCACAGCTGCCGTCCAGTGTCGCAAGCTCATGCTCGTTCACTTCGCCCAGGGCGAGCGTTCCATACACACACAGGCGGGGCGCCCAAGACTGAACGCATTTACTCAGGCACGAATCAGGGCCAATAGCTCATCGGTTTTCAGCTGCATGAGCGCCTTGTTTCCTCGCGACTCCACGTTCAACCTGACCAGAGGCTCGGTATTTGACATTCGGATGTTGAAACGCCATTCGGCAAAATCAATCGACAATCCATCAGTGTGATCCACTGCGACAGCGCCCGGCGCATAGCGGGCTTCAATCTGTTCCAGCAGCGCCTCGGTATCCTCAACAGTGCTGTTGATTTCTCCGCTGGCTGGAAAAGCTTCCATGCGTTCATTAACCAGGTGCGATAAGAGTTTGCCCGTAGTCGACATCTGATCAAGAACCAGCAGCCAGGGCACCATCCCGCTGTCGCAGTAAAAGAAATCGCGGAAGTAGTGGTGAGCACTCATTTCGCCCCCATAGGCGGCATCCTCGCGCCGCATAACCTCCTTGATAAAAGCATGACCGCATTTGGACAACACTGGCTCTCCGCCCAGGTCCTGCACAGCTTTCAGAGTATTCCAAGTCAGGCGCGGATCATGAACAATTTTCGCATCTGCCTCTCGTTCCAGAAAGGTCTGAGCCAGCAGACCGACAATATAGTAGCCCTCGATGAACCGGCCATTTTCATCAAAGAAAAAACAGCGATCAAAGTCACCGTCCCAGGCGATCCCGACGTCTGCCTGATGTTCGGCAATCGCCGCCGCTGTGGAATAGCGGTTTTCCTCAAGCATCGGATTCGGCACGCCATTCGGAAAATGCCCGTCAGGCTGATGATGCACCTTGATAAGTTCAAACGGCAGATGCGGCTCCAGAAGATCGATAGCGGGCCCGGCGGCGCCATTACCCGCGTTACAGACAATTTTCAGAGGCTTCAACAGGGTGATATCAACATACGTCAACAAATGCTGAATGTACGCGGATTTGTTATTGATCCTCTCCAGAGCTCCGACCTTTCCAGGCTCGGGAAATTGGCTTTGTTCTGCGAGCTTTTTGATGTCGAACAGGCCGGTGTCTGCACTAATGGGCCTGCTGTTTTCCCGCACCAGCTTCATGCCATTGTAGTCCTTGGGGTTGTGGCTGGCCGTTACCACAATCCCGCCATCGGCCTTGAGGTGTGACGTGGCAAAGTAAACTTCTTCAGTGCCACATTGACCGATATTCAGAACATCCGTGCCACCGTCCATCAGTCCGCGGCTGACAGCAGTGCCGAGCGCCTCGCTGGTCAGGCGAATGTCGAAGCCGACGACTACCCGTTCGGGTGACAGAAAGGCAGCAAAAGCCCGGCCAATTCGGTAGGCGATGTCTTCATTCAGCTGATCCGGTACGCGGCCTCGGATATCATACGCTTTGAAACAGGTTAACTCTGTTGTCATAGTGCCGCTCGCATTGCTGCTACACACCCTGCATTTTGTCAAAAGTGTAATTCGTCGCGTCGATAAACCCGCCAACGCTGCCACAATCAAAGCGCGTGCCCTGAAATTTATAGCCAATCACGTTACCCAGACGGGCTTGTGTCAGCAAAGCATCCGTAATCTGAATCTCTCCGTTCTTGCCGGGTGGTGTGTCGTTGAGAATGCCAAAAATCTCCGGAGTCAGCACGTAACGACCGATAATGGCCAGATTACTGGGGGCGTCTTCCGGCGCGGGTTTCTCAACCATGTCGCTGATGCGAATAATGCCGGGCTCTTCTTCCTCTCCGGCAATCACGCCATATCGGTAGGTCTCTTCCCGAGGTACTTCCTCGATTGCGACAATGCTGCAATCGAATCGCTGATAGAGCGCAACCATCTGCGACAGCACTCCGGGCCCCTCAGTCACACAATAGTCATCCGCGAGTATGACGGCAAAGGGCTCGTTGCCAATCAGTCTTCCACCGACTGAAATTGCATGACCGAGCCCCTTCATCTCCACCTGACGCGTGTAGGAGAACGAGCATTGCTTCATCACTGCCCTAGTTTCTTCCAGCATTGATTCCTTGTCAGAGCCAGCGATCTGATGCTCCAGTTCATAGGAAATATCAAAGTGGTCTTCCAGCGCACGTTTACCGCGGCCTGTAACGATCGCCATATCAACGATTCCAGCTTCCATAGCCTCCTCCACCCCGTATTGAATCAGAGGCTTGGTGACAATAGGCAACATTTCCTTCGGCATAGACTTTGTAGCCGGTAGAAAGCGAGTGCCATAGCCGGCAGCAGGAAACAAACATTTTTTTACAGTTGCCATAGCAAAATTTTAGCTCTGGTTGGAAGTAGTTAGATCAAGAAAAAATAGCCTTCAGATTCATAATGATGGCCTTAGCGACCATAAACGTCATCAAACCGCTCGATATCATCTTCACCCAGGTAATCACCTAGCTGCACTTCGATAAGCTCAACCGTCTCTGACCCAGGATTACGCAAGCGGTGCACGGCGCCTTTGGGTATATAAGTCGACTGATTGGCATGAAGCACAAAGTCTTTACCCGCACAGTGGATCTCACCTGCGCCCTTGATAACAGTCCAGTGCTCGCTGCGGTGCACATGCCGCTGAAGGGACAGTGCACCAGTTGGAAGCACTGTAATGTGTTTAACTTGAAACCCATGGTCGCTAGCCAGAGTCCGGTAACTGCCCCAAGGGCGATGCACCAGAGAAGCTGTTTCGGTAAGCTGGGGAGTTCGTTCTTGTAATCGCTCAAAAAGCTGCTTGACCCGCTGCAGCTCATCGCTGCTCGCGACTAAAACTGCATCATCGGTCTCGACTATGGTCACGTTCTCAAGCCCAATCGCCGCGACCGTGCGCGACGCAGCATGTATATAGCTCTGCCTCGTATCGATCATCTCAACCTGACCCGCAACCACGTTTCCAAAATCATCCTTTTGACTAATATCCCACAGAGATTGCCACGAGCCTAGATCGTTCCAACCAGCATCCAGTGGCACCATCGCGGCCCGACTAGTTTTTTCCATTAGGGCGTAATCGATAGATTCCGAACGACAGGCAGCGAACTCAGTGTCCGGAATTCGCAGAAAATCCAGATCAGGCGCAATTCTGTCAAATGCCAGACGACACTGATGCAGTAAGTCAGGCGCATAGATCTCCATTTCTTGAAGTAACTCGACCGCTGGAAACAGAAACATCCCACTGTTCCAGTAATACTGGCCACTATTGATATAGGCAGAGGCCGTATCGACGTCGGGCTTCTCAACGAACTTTTCAACCCGAAACCCTTTCGCTGAAAGCGGCGACCCCTTTTTAAGGTAACCATAGCCAGTTTCTGGTCGACCTGGCACTATGCCAAACATCACCATAAACTTTTCAGAGGACAATTCAATCGCAGCGGCAACGGCTTGCTCAAAGGCGGGCACGTTTGTGATCTTATGGTCTGCAGCGAGGACCAGTATTTGTGCATCTTTATCCTCAGCTACAGCGGCAAGGGCAGCCATGGTTACAGCTGGCGCCGTATTTCGGCCAACAGGCTCGAGCAGAATCTCACTACACTCGACTTCCTGCTGACGTAACTGCTCAGCGATCAGAAAACGATGCTCGCTGTTGCCCATCACGCGGATTGTCCCAAGCCCGGGCAGGCAGCCCAATCGCAAAAGAGTCTCTTGAAAAGGCGATTTTGAGCCATCCAATTCAATAAACTGCTTGGGCATGGCGGCACGGCTAAGTGGCCACAAGCGCGCACCGACGCCTCCAGCAAGAATAACGGGATGCAACATACAAACAACCTTAGTTATATAGCCTTCAGTGTATCAAATTATTACGGACAGTACCGAGGCAGCGAGATCAACAGACATAAAGGGTCAACACCGATGAATTTGGTGTCGATTATTTTATGGTGGCGTTATAACATATTTTGTGTGACTCGCGTCGTATTAACGTCAGGTTCAGCCATGCCCGCCAGCAACGAGTTCTTCAGACCAAAAAACAGCTACAATCTTGATGAGCTTGTCGATTGTGGCTACGGGAAACTATTTGGTCCAGGCAACGCCAAGCTGCCGATCGACAACATGTTGATGTTGGACCGCATTACCGAGATTTCCGCCGACGGTGGCGAATATGGCCGCGGCAAGCTTGTTGCGGAGTTAGATATCCACCCTGACCTCTGGTTTTTTTCTTGCCACTTTCCCGGCGATCCGGTTATGCCTGGATGCCTCGGTCTGGACGCCCTTTGGCAGCTGGTTGGGTTCTTTCTCGGCTGGAGCGGATTCCCCGGCAAGGGCCGCGCGTTGGGTTCAGGAGAAGTGAAATTCATCGGAGAAGTTCTACCAAACGCTCAGAGAGTGGTCTACGAGCTGGATATCAGCCGTGTCATCGACCGGAAGCTGGTAATGGGTATAGCTGATGGGACGGTGGCGGTTGACGGCAAAGTCATTTACACCACCAAATCACTAAAAGTCGGCCTGTTCACTCCAGGAAATAAATTCTAGTTAAGCACATCGGACTCTAATATGAGGCGCGCAGTCATTACCGGAGCAGGAATCGTCTCCTGCCTCGGAAACAACATTGAAGAAGTACGCAGCGCTCTCAAAGAAGGGTGCAGCGGCATCCGTTTTAACCAGTCCTACGCCGACATTGGAATGCGTAGCCGGATCAGCGGCACCGTACAACTGAACACAGAAGAGCTGATCGATCGTAAACTATATCGGTTTATGGGGGAGGCCTCTGCCTACGCCTATCTGTCGATGGATGAAGCCATCAGAGACGCCGGGCTTGAACTAAACGAAATTTCCAACGAAAAAATTGGTCTGGTTGTCGGCTCCGGCGGCGGCTCTCCCGAAGATCAGCTTGAATCAACAGATATTCTCAGAGAGAAGGGCCTCAGGCGTGTTGGCCCCTACCGCATACCGCGGACCATGAGCAGCTCAGTTTCTGCATGTCTTGCAACACCTTTCAAAATTAAGGGGGTTAACTACTCAATTTCATCTGCGTGCGCGACCAGTGCCCACTGCATTGGACATGCCGCCGAACTCATTCAACTGGGTAAACAAGACATGGTATTTGCCGGCGGTGGTGAGTCGGAGCACTGGACAATGTCTCATATGTTTGATGCGATGGGGGCATTGTCGAGCAAATATAACGAGACGCCACAGGAGGCTTCTCGCGCCTTTGATGCCGACCGCGACGGCTTCGTTATTGCCGGTGGAGGGGGTATTGTTGTCGTTGAGGAACTCGAGCACGCTCTGGCAAGAGGTGCGAAAATTTACGCTGAAATCAGCGGATACGCTGCTACATCAGACGGGTACGATATGGTTGCGCCATCTGGAGAAGGAGGCGCTCGCGCGATGCGTATGGCCATAAACGGATTGGCCGGAAAGGTGGATTACCTCAACGCGCACGGGACAAGCACCCCGGCCGGTGACATATCGGAGCTCAATGCCATCAGGGAAGTATTTGGTGATCAGGCTCCTGTCATCAATTCAACCAAATCGTTGACCGGTCACTCCCTCGGTGCAGCAGGATCCCAGGAGGCCATTTATTCCCTAATCATGATGCAGGACAATTTCATCGCGGCCTCGGCAAACATCGAAAACCTCGAAGAGGCGGCTTCAGGCCTACCGATCGCGGTTGAGAAGCAGGAGAACGTCAAGCTTAACCGGGTCATGTCGAACAGCTTTGGCTTTGGCGGCACAAATGCGTGCCTCGTTTTCGACCGCTATCAGGCTTGAGCCAAACCTTGATCTGAACCTTTGGCAGGTAAATAACGCGTGAAAAATTCCAGCAACCCTGTAATAACCGCCTTTGTCTGTCTAGCGGTTCTTTTGAGCTCCACGCCGTCGAAAGCGCAACTCGAACTGCGCAGTAATCGATCTTTATCCGAGGCGCTCTCGCAGCAGCCAGAACCGCTACCCGTGGAGCAGGCCTTTCCGTTTTTTGTCAGCACAATCAGTCCCGGCAAATACCGCCTCACCTGGGAGCCAGCGTCCGGACACTATCTCTATCAACACGCTTTTTCCTTCGCGCATATCGAAGCAAACGCCGTCGATGAAATTGAGGTCGCGTACTTTTTGCCTGCCGGCCTCAACAAGACTGACAAATTCTTTGGGGAAATTGTCGCTCACTACGAGCTAGTCTCAGTAGACCTTCAGCTCACCACTGTGCCGGGTCCCGACGCCACACTGTTGATAGAATATCAAGGCTGTGCGGACTGGGGCTTCTGCTATCCTCCGCAAGAAAAAAGCTTCCCGCTGACACCCTGACCCAGGGAAGGAAAACAGCTTGAATGTAGCTAGATATGCGCGAAAACCCGTGAAAAGCTGCCCAATTTCTGCCAAAATACGCTAAATATTGATTGCGTGAATGGACTTCCCCGCCTCGAACACACATCGAATTGAGCACACTGAGATGGCAAAAATCCTGGTTTTACATGGACCCAACCTAAATCTCCTTGGACAGCGTGAGCCTCAGATTTACGGATCTGATTCTCTGCCGGACATCAACGACCGACTGCAGCAGCAATGTGCCGCAGCAGGCCACGAACTCGACGCTCTGCAAAGTAACTCAGAGGGAACACTCATCGATCGCGTGCAACAGGCCAGAACCGATGGGACCGCTTTTATGGTGGTGAACTTTGGCGGCTTTACCCACACCAGCATCGCCCTCAGAGACGCCATGCTGGCGGCGGATATTCCCTGTATCGAGGTGCATCTCTCCAACCTGCAGAAGCGAGAGGCATTTCGTCATCAGTCTTACTTTGCTGATATCGCAATCGGCAGCATTGTAGGACTGGGGGCACAGGGTTACGAGCTCGCACTTAAGGCAGCGTTTAAAAGACTACCGGGCTAGCAATTTTCTCGAGCATTACTTCAGTATAATCCCCAGGACTTATTCATGGACATTCGGAAGGTAAAAAAACTCATCGAGCTGTTGGAAACCTCTGACATCGCGGAAATCGAGATTAAGGAGGGAGAAGAAGCTGTTCGCATCAGCCGTAACTCCAGTGTCGCGACTGCTGCTGTAACACCAGCTGCAGCTCAGGTAGCGGCAACAGCACCGATCCCAGTCATGCCTGCACCTGCTGAAGCAAAGTCTCCTTCTAAGGCCACGTCAGGCCATGTCGTGAGTTCTCCGATGGTAGGAACCTTCTTCCGTTCACCCTCCCCTTCTTCGCCCCCGTTCGTAGAAGTGGGAACACATGTCAAGGCCGGCGATGTCGTTTGTATCGTCGAGGCAATGAAGATGATGAATCAGATTGAGGCAGAAAAAGCGGGCATAATTGAGGCGATCCTGGTGAAAGATGGCGATCCGGTAGAGTTCGATCAACCACTGGTGACTATCGTGTAAGACGGGGCGATATAAAGCCTTATTTGTTTCCGAAAAATCAAAAATTAGAGCGAAAGCGAATGCTGGATAAAGTACTCATAGCGAATCGCGGAGAAATCGCGCTGCGCGTGTTACGCGCCTGCAAAGAAATGGGCATACGGACAGTTGCGATACACTCAACTGCCGACCGCGATCTCATGCATGTGCGGTTATCTGATGAATCTGTCTGTATCGGACCACCGAGTGCCTCGGAAAGCTACCTCAACGTGCCGGCAATAATCGCGGCGATGGAGTTGACCGACGCGAATGGCGTGCATCCGGGCTATGGATTTCTTTCTGAAAACGCAGACTTCGCCGAGCAGGTTGAAAACAGCGGGTTCACCTTCATCGGGCCCACCGCAGAAACTATCAGAATGATGGGGGATAAAGTGTCTGCGATCGAAGTGATGCGTGACGCAGGAGTTCCCACGGTGCCCGGCTCCAATGGACCGCTAGACGGAAACCGCGATCGCACTTTTGCACTAGCCAAGGAAATCGGCTATCCGGTAATTGTAAAAGCAGCGGCTGGCGGCGGCGGTCGTGGCATGCGTGTCGTACACAACGAGGCCGCCTTGCTCAAAGCCATTCATGTCACTCAAACCGAAGCCAAATCTTTTTTTGGTGATGGCACAGTGTATCTTGAGAAGTTTTTAGAGAATCCACGCCACGTTGAGATTCAGGTCATTGGCGACGGCAAGGGCGAGGCCATCTGTCTCGGGGACAGAGACTGCTCACTCCAGCGCCGACATCAGAAAGTGATTGAGGAAGCGCCCGCTCCTGGGATTCCGGACGAAGTCCGCTCGTTAATTACAAAAACCTGCATAAAGGCCTGCAAAAACATGCGCTACCGTGGCGCCGGCACTTTGGAATTTCTCTATGAAGATGAGCTCTTTTATTTCATCGAGATGAACACCCGGGTGCAGGTCGAGCATCCGGTGACCGAGATGGTGACCGGTATCGACATTGTGAAAGAGCAGCTGCGAGTAGCCGGTGGACTGCCATTGAGCGTCAAGCAGGAAGACATAAACATCAAAGGCCATTCTTTCGAATGTCGAATTAATGCAGAAGATCCGACAAGCTTTCTGCCAAGCCCGGGTAAGGTGAAACTGTTTCATGCTCCGGGCGGCCCCGGCGTGAGAGTAGATTCACACCTATACTCAGGTTACTCAGTACCACCCTTTTATGACTCACTGGTTGCAAAACTGATTTCTTATGCCGACTCGCGAGATCAAGCCCTAGTCCGAATGCAAATCGCGCTCGATGAACTGTTAATTGATGGCATTCGCAGTAATACGCCACTGCACCGTGATCTTGTCAGAGACAGCGAATTTCAGAAGGGCGGGGTAAACATCCATTATCTGGAACAGAAACTTGAGTCCTGAAACGCAGAGCGCCTGCATCAACCGAATGTGGCAACAAATACAAATGAACGTCCGCGCCGAACATTGCCCCGCACTTGAACGACTGTTGCTGGAAGCAGGTGCGAATTCTGTCACCCTTATGGATGCTGAAGACAAGCCTGTTTTTCAGAGAGAGCCAGGGGCTACAACCCTCTGGGAGACCTCCACCTTGATTGGTCTTTTTACCAAGGAACAGAATCTGAAAGCTTTGCTCTCAACTTTAACATTTCATCCTCTAGTACTAAATCGCGACACGCTCCAAATTGAGGAGCTCGAAGAGCAAGTGTGGGAGCGAACCTGGATGGAAGGTTTTGCACCAAGACAATACGGCGAGCGCCTCTGGATCTGCCCCAGCTGGCAATCACCGCCTGACCCTGACGCAGTCAATATTCTTCTCGATCCGGGTCTGGCCTTCGGCACAGGCAGCCATGCCACGACCGCACTGTGCCTGAGATGGTTGGAACAAGCCGACCTGCAAAACAAAGAAGTGATTGATTATGGCTGTGGTTCCGGAATACTTGCGATCGCTGCAGCGCTTCTTGGCGCTGACAAAATCCACGCAGTAGACAATGACCCTCAGGCAATCGCCGCGACTGTCGACAACAGCTTGCGAAACGACATCCCGCAGCAGAGGGTCAAGGCTTATCTGCCGGAAGCGTTGCCCGAACTGCAAGCCGATTTCTTACTAGCAAACATACTCGCCGAGCCTCTGCACGAACTTGCCGATCAGTTTGCCAGTTTGGTTAAACCAGGAGGCGAAATCGTTCTCTCAGGAATCCTTGGAGAACAGACAGAGCCTCTGATAGAGAGTTATGGACATTTGTTTAGCCTTGACAGGCCCGTGATTGAAGATGGCTGGGTGAGGCTAAGCGGCTCTCGCAGAGCGTAATAATTGGCGGTTAATCCCCTAAAATTCGAGTCAGACCCATCGCATTGACCAGCACGACCTGACAGTGCTTGCTGCAATGACCAAAATATTTAATAGTTAGGGCAACACGAGACCAACTGACCGAATTGCTTTGCCCTAATATGGCGTTTCACATCACCCAGTGTCCATGTTGTACCTCAACTTTCAGCATCAACACTCAGCTGCTGAATGAGGCAGACGGCAAAGTCCGCTGCGGCGCCTGTTTGTCGGTATTTCTCGCAGAGCAACAACTCGTTGACAGTGAATCGGAGAAAGGCAGCAGCGAAGCCGACAGCTCCGTATTCGTGGGCCACGCGCCTGAAGACTACTTTGATCCTGCCAGTTTTTTTACCCGCAAAGCTTTGCAGCAACAGCAAGCGAACAACACGACACCAAATTCGGAGCTTGGAGTTGCATCGAAGACTCACGCCGGACTCCGCTCAACTTCCGCTCTGGCGCCATCACAAGCAACGGCAGGCCGAGAGTCACTGGAGGATATCGCTCCTGAAACAGGCCTCGAAGAGCGCCGGGCAGGGGAAATTAAAGCCTCAGGAACCGTAGCCGATACGACATCGCCCAATCAGCAGTCCTCCCGGATCGAGGCGGAATACGTTCAGCCAGCCATTGCGGAACGCGGTACAGCCCTCGCAGCATTAGATTCATTCAAGCTAGCATTGGAAGTGTCGGAAGCACAGCGAGATGAGCTGCTCACAAATGGTTACGTACCAGGGGGAGCAGAATACGGAATAGCTCTCACACCGGCGAATCCTGTCCTTGACGAGCGCTCGGCTCAGGCGCCTTTGAAGTCTGAAAAATTGCTGCGGGTTGACGCGACGGCAACATCTTTTACTGATGCGGCCACGGAGCAAAACGCTAACGCCCAAAACAGTAGCGGCGCAATTCGGGCCCGGGCGCTAAGAATGGAGTTCAAAGATGATGAGACGCTCGAACAGCTTGCCACAGAAAACCTAGCAACATTACAACGCTTTGCTGCGCCAGTTAGACTGCGCAGTGATTCTCATACGCGCTGGGGCAGAACGCTGGCTCTACTGCTGGCAGCAGGCCTGCTCGGCATGAGTCTCGCCGGTCAACACCTGTGGCGAAATCAGGAAAACTTCAGCCAGCAGGTTCGCTGGCGTCCGCTGCTCGAGTGGGTCTGCGCCAACCGCGGCTGTGGTCTGCCGCTGTATGAAGATTTAATGGCAATTGAGTCCTCTAATCTCTCCGTCAGAAGTCATCCCAGTCGCGCCGACGCGGTTATGGTTCAGGTTCAGATGCGCAATACAGCACCCTTCGAGCAGGCGTTCCCGGTTATGATTTTGAGCTTTGACACAGTAAACAATGAGCCCATTGCACTGAGGGAATTTTTACCAACGGAATATCTGCAGAGCGAACTTCCCGAATCTGCCACGATGCCCGTTATGGCACCTGTACAAATAAATCTTGCACTGATGGACCCCGGAGAGGATGCAGTAAATTATACGCTTGCTTTCAGGCGCCCATGAGTGGCAACGGTTGGTCGAATTCTCAAGCTGCACCGTTTAAGATTGGGCTGTCGGTTGCGTCAGCAGCCCTCCCTCAGTGCTCTTACCCTCCAAGCCTCTTTCCTCCTCTTAGCCGCACGCGTATCATTAGATTCCACTAAGTTGAGTCGCAATCCCGACTCGTGGGCACCTCAGCCGAGAGACCGCATGAAGACGATAGGTCCCTATAAGCTTAAAAACAACCTGTTCCTAGCGCCGATGGTCGGTATCAGTGATACGCCATTTCGCGAAATTTGTAACGAACAAGGCGCAGGCCTTACTGTTGGCGAAATGCTGACTTGCAACAAGGACCTGTGGCAAAACGAGCGAAATCGGCTTAAACAAATCAAACCGCGCATACCGGGCCCTCAGGTGGTACAGATTGCGGGCTCTGAACCTTTCCTGATGGCAGAGGCCGCTCAGCTCAATGAAGCTGTGGGTGCAAATGCCATTGATATCAACATGGGGTGCCCCGCCAAGAAAGTTCTGAAAAAAGCAGCAGGCTCTGCCTTGCTCAAGGACACAAACCTGGTTGAAGCTATTCTCAAGGCCGTAGTCGGTGCGGTGGACATTCCCGTCACCCTGAAAATCCGCACCGGTTGGTGTCGTGAAACACGCAATGGACCACTGGTGGCCCGAATTGCCGAGGATTCCGGCGTCCAACTTGTGACTGTTCACGGGCGCACGCGCGCCGATCGCTTTAAGGGCGAAGCGGAATACGACACCATTGCCGAAATCAAGCAGGCGGTCAACATCCCGATCATTGCCAACGGCGACATCGATACGCCACAAAAAGCCGAGCGGGTTTTAGCATACACTCAAGCAGATGGCGTCATGATAGGGCGTGCAGCCCAAGGGCGGCCATGGCTATTCAATGAAATTGCCTGCTATTTGGAAACCGGTGAAGACAGCTTCGTTACTTCTCTTCCCGAAAGAGCCAGGGTTATTCAGTCTCATTTAAAAAAAATGCACACTTTCTATGGCAAAGTAAAAGGGGTGTGGTACGCTCGCAAGCACATCGCCGGTTACGTCAGTGGCTTGCCATCGGCAAGAGAATTCATGACTGAATTCAATGCCTCTGATTCAGGACAGCAACAA